>VEPF01000023.1:0-2956 GCA_012027055.1 Gemmatimonadota bacterium
CGCGGGCGTGGAGATGGGCGGCGTCACGTCGTCCGCCGACTGCAGGTAGGCGCGCGTGATCATCGGCTCCAGGAACGTGAACTTCCCCGCCCACGAGCCGTAGATGAACGTCTTCGTGAACTGCTGGTAGCCGGCCGGATTGCCAAGCATGCCCTGCAGCTCAGGCGAACGCACGTCCGACCAGTGCACGCCCATCCTCGGCACCGCCACCGCGGCCGGCGGCGCGCCGGGCGGACCCAGCACCACGTAGAACGGCGGCACGTAGCCGCCCGTCGGCACGTCGTTGGCCTGCGCCGCGAAATCGGCACCCGCCGGGTCGATCGCCCGCACTTCCGACGCCGGCACCTGGTAGAAGTGGAAATCGAAGTGCGGGAACGTGTAGATCCCCGGCGGCTCGTGACCCTCAGGGTTCCAGTCCAGCAGCACGAACCGGTACGGCTCGGGCGCCCGCGGCGGCAGCGGCAGCTCCAGCGCGCGCGGCGCCTCGCCCAGACCCTGCAGCGCCGTCGCGTCCAGCGCCACCCCCAGCTCCAGCGGCACGCCCGCCACCTCGTCCCGCAGCCCGTAGGCCCGGGCCCGGCCGGCGCCCAGCGCCACCGGCGCGCCGTACTGCAGGTGCGTCCCGGGATCGGCGCCCGCGCGCGCATACGCTGCCATGCCCGGTTCCGATACCGATTCGGCCGCGCACGCGGCCACCAGCAGGAAGGGGATCAGCCGGCCTGCCCGGCCGGCACTTCGCAGGATCGTGCTCATGGAACTCCTCCGCAGGATGTGTGCGGGCGGATCGCCGTGTGCGCCGCCCTCGTGCGCGAGCGCCCGGAAGCGCTCGACCGGCGGCGGCACCGGCCCGATACCCCCCGCCACCATCCCGGCGGCGAAGCGGACATCTAAGGAGGAAATGCGGTGCAAGGAGCGTGCAACGGGCGCGGTGGGACGGTCCGGCCGCCGCGGCCCGGGCAGCGCGGGGGGCTGCAGCCGGGCGCGGAGCGGCGCTACAGCATGGTGGGGAAGCCGCGCAGCGTTGCGGGGGCGGTCTGGTGCAGGTCGAAGACGATCACCTCGTTGCGGCCGGCGCGGAGCCAGGGAGCCGGCAGGTAGAGGCGGCGCTGTGGGCCGATGTCCCAGTACCGGCCGAGGTTGTGTCCGTTCACCCAGACCACGCCTTTGCGATAGCCGCTCAGGTCCAGGAAGGTGTCGGACGGGCGGGCGAGGGTGAACTCGCCGCGGAAGAAGATCCCGGGTCGGGTGCCGACGTCCGGGTCGGCCGGCAGCGCCTGCGTCCACGCGTCGTCGAGCGGGAGCGGCAAGATCTCCCAGTTCATGAGAGTCATGCCGGCGAGGGTGACTCGATCGGTGATGCCTTTCCGGTCGATCATGGCCTGCGCGAAGTTGATGTGGCCCATGCCTTCGACCAGGATTTCCAGGACAGGCGCCGGGTTCTGCGTCGCGGGCAGCTCGATGCCGTTCTCGCCCAGGCGGCGGTCGAGCGTGCCGATCGGCACCCCGTCCACGAACACGTTCGCGTAGTCGTGCAGCTCGGTGATCACCAGCCGCCCGCTCTTCCGGCCGACCAGGCGGGTGCGGTACAGCATCAGGCCCTGGTTCTGCCCGTACATCTCGAACGGCCGCGGGTGCACGGCGGCGATCGGCGCGGGCAGGTGCTGCCAGAGCGAGGCGTGCGCGCGCATCGGAAACTCGGGGATCGCCGCCGCCGGCACGGGGGCGGGGACCGGGGGCAGGGATTCGCCTTTCGGCAGGCGGCTGCCGATGAGCTGGCGCAGGGCCTGGTACTTGGCGGTGGGGCGGCCCTGCTCGTCGAGCGGGGCGTCGTAGTCGTAGCTGGTGACGTCGGGCTCGTAGCCCTTGCCGCCCGAATTGGCGCCGGCCGTGAAGCCGAAGTTGGTGCCGCCGTGGAACACGTAGAAGCTGAACGATTTCCCGTTCTCGACCAGGAAGCGCACCTCCTTCAGGAGCTCGTCCACGGACGGCCTGGCCCACGGCTCGCCCCAGTGCGTGAGCCAGCCCGGGTAAGTTTCCGATGAGAACACCGGCACGCCGGGCACCAGCGAGCGGGCCAGCACCCAGTGCGCCTCTTCCGAGCCCGAGTCGAGCCCGACCGCGGCGCCCTCGAGGTGCCCGGCCTCGAGCATGTAGGGGGTCGGTCCGTCCGCGGTAAAGAAGGGCACGTCGATCCCCGCGCGCCGCCACACTTCTGCCAGCCTGGCCAGGTAGGCGCGGTCGTTGCCGTAGCTGCCGTACTCGTTCTCGATCTGCACCATCAGGATCGGGCCGCCGTTGGTCACGAGCAGCGGCCGCACCACCGCGGCGAGTGCCTGCTGGTAGCGTTCGGCGGCCTCCAGGTAGCGCGGGTAGCGGCTGCGGATCTTCAGCTCCGGGTCGCGCAGCAGGTACCAGGGCAGCCCGCCGAAGTCCCATTCCGCGCAGACGTACGGGCCGGGCCGGAGCAGCAGCCACAGGCCTTCCTGCTGCACGGTGCGGATGAAGCGGGCCACGTCGTGCGCCGGCGATGTGAAATCGAAAACCCCCTCGGCGGGCTCGTGGAAGTTCCAGAACAGGTACGCCGCGATGCTGTTGCAGCCCATCGCCTTCGCCATGCGGATGCGGTGCTGCCAGTACTCCGGCGGGACGCGGGCCGGGTGGATCTCGCAGGCGCGGATCTGGAACGGCCGGCCGTCCAGCAGGAATTCGTCGGTGCCCAGCCGGAAGCTGTGCGCGGCCGCGGGGCCGGCCTGCGCGGGCAGCTGCGGCGGTGCCGCGCCGGCGGCGGCGCACAGGCAGAGCGCGGCGGCGAGGGCTCGGTTCATCGCGTTCACTCCGGGGTTCTTCGGTGCGCCAAGCATACCGGCGGGTCCGGCCGCCTGCCAGCCGCGCCCGCCGGGAGCTGCCGCCGCAGTCGTCACCGGCTTTCGGGCGCGAGCTCGCGGAACTCCTCGTC
>VEPF01000023.1:2966-3613 GCA_012027055.1 Gemmatimonadota bacterium
CGCGATCGCGCGTAACCCCTCGCCGCCGAGCTGGATGCCGGCAGCGGCGGCGTTCTCCTCCAGGTGCGCGACGCGCGCCGTGCCAGGGATGGGCAGCATCACGCGCGAACGCCGGAGCAGCCAGGCGAGCGCGAGCTGGGCCGGCGTGGCGCCGTGCCGCGCCGCGATCCTGCGGACGCGCGCGTCGCCGTGCGCGAGCTTGCCGACCTTGAGCGGGAACCAGGGGAGGAAGGCGATGTGCTCGCGGGTGCAGTAGTCGAGCACCGCTTCCCATTCCCGTTCGGCCAGGTTGTAGCGGTTCTGCACGGAGACCACGGGGAACCAGCGGCGGGCGCGCTCGATCTGCTCGACCGTGACCTCCGAGAGCCCGATGTGGCGGACCTTCCCGGCGCGCTGGAACTCCTGCACCGTCCCGAACTGGTCCTCTTCCGGCACCTTCGCGTCGATGCGATGCAACTGCCACAGGTCGATGCGCTCGACGCGCAGCCGGGCCAGGCTGCCGTCCAGCTCTGCCCGCAGGCGCTCGGGACGACAGTTCTCGTGCCACCGGTTGGGGCCGCTCCGGTCGAAGCCGCCCTTGGTTGCGATCACCCGCCCTTCGGGATATGGGTACAGCGCCTCCCGGATCAGCTCCTCGCTGGTGTGCG
>VEPF01000023.1:3623-6864 GCA_012027055.1 Gemmatimonadota bacterium
GGCACCCGGCGCATCACCGCCAGCGCCTCGGCCCGGTCCGCGGGCGGACCCCAGGAGCCCGGCCCCGTAATGCGCATCGCCCCGAATCCCAGCCGCGCCACCGGCAGGTCACCGCCCAGCAGGAAGCTCCCGCCGGGTAGCGATCCGCCCGCCGCTCCGCCATTCTCTTTCGCCATGCGACGTCTTCTCCTCATGGTCCTCGTGCCGGGGCTGCTGGCCGGCTGCGGCCGCGCCCCCGCGCCCGGTGCGGCCGCCAGCGGCGGGCGCGACACCCTGCGCATCGTGTTCGTCACCCACGGCCAGTCCGCGGATCCGTTCTGGTCGGTGGTGGCGAACGGCGCCAACGATGCGGCCCGCGACCTGGGGGTGCAACTGCAGTACCAGGCACCCGCCAGCTTCGACATGATCGAGCAGTCCAACCTGATCCGCTCCACCACCGCCGCCCGGCCGAGCGGGCTGGTGGTCTCGATTCCCGATCCGGACGCGCTCCGGGCCGCCATCCAGGACGCCACGGCCGCGGGCATCCCGGTCATCTCCATCAACTCCGGCGGGGACGTCTACCGCGCCCTGGGCGTGCTCGCGCACGTCGGCCAGACCGAGTACGAAGCCGGCTTCGCGGGCGGTGACCGGCTGGCGGAGGCCGGCGTGCGGCGGGCGCTCTGCATCAACCACGAGGTCGGCAACATCGCCCAGGACCAGCGCTGCGCCGGCCTCGCGGCTGCGCTGCAGCGGGCCGGCGGCAGCACGACCGTGCTGGCGGTCGACCTCGCCGACCCGGATGCCGCGCAGCAGCGCATCGCGGGCGCGCTCCGCGCCGATCCCGCCATCGATGGCATGCTCGCGCTCGGACCGGCCGGCGCCGATCCGGCCATTGCCGCGTTGCGCGGCACCGGCCGGGCCGGCTCGGTCTCGTTCGGCACCTTCGATCTCACGCCGCGCGTGCTGCAGGCGCTCGAGGCGGGCGAGCTGCTCTTCGCCATCGACCAGCAGCAATACCTGCAGGGCTACCTGCCGGTCGTGTTGCTGGTGAAATACCTCGAGACCGGCACGCTTCCGGGTGGCGGGGACATCATCCGCACCGGGCCCGGCTTCGTCACGAGCGCGAACGCTGCGGCCGTGCTCGAGCTCACCCGCCGCGGCATCCGCTGCTCGCCATGCCGGAAACCGCCCCGGCCGCTTCCGGCACCGCGCCGGCGCCCGTGCGCCGGGCGCGCCGTTGGCTGCGCATCCCGGAGCTGGGGCCGCAGGTGGCGCTGGTGCTGGTCTGGCTGTTCTTCGCGGGCGCGGCTGGCCCGGCGGTCCGTTCGCTGGCGGGCACGGCCGCGTGGCTGAACGCGGCCGCCCCGCTCGGCATCCTCGCGGTGGCCGTGGGGCTGCTCATGATCGGCGGCGAGTTCGATCTCTCGGTGGGCTCCGTCATCGGCGTGAGCGGGTTGGGCCTGCTGCTGCTCACCACCGAAGCCGGCTGGCCCATGGGCGCGGCCATCGCCGCAGTGCTGCTGCTCGCCGCGGCGATCGGGGCCGCCAACGGCCTGCTGGTGGTGCGCACCGGCGTGCCCTCTTTCCTGGTCACGCTCGGCTCGCTCTTCGTGCTGCGCGGCCTCACCATCGCGCTCGTCCGCCGCAGCACCGGCCGCACCCAGCTCGGCGGCCTCGACGACGTCTCCGGCTACGCCTTCTGGCGCGCGCTCTTCGCCTTCGAGCTCGGGCCCTTCCACGCCATGGCGCTCTGGTGGCTCGTCCTGCTGCTGCTCGCCTGGTGGGTGCTCCGCCGCACCCGCACCGGCAACTGGATCCTCGCCGCCGGCGGCGCCGCCGAAGCCGCGCGCAACTCCGGCGTGCCGGTGCGGCGGGTGAAGGTGGGGCTGTTCGTGGCCACCGCGCTCGGCGCGGCCCTGGTGGGCATCATCCAGGCAGTGCGCTACACGGGCGCGGACGCGCTGCGCGGCGAAGGGCAGGAATTCCGCGCCATCGTCGCGGCGGTGATCGGCGGCACGCTGCTCACCGGCGGGTATGGCAGCGCGCTCGGAGTGGCCATCGGCGCGCTCATCTTCGGCATGGTGCAGCAGGGCATCGTGATCACCGGCGTGGATGCCGATTGGTTCCAGGTCTTCCTCGGCGCCATGCTCATCGCGGCGGTGCTGGTCAACGACGCCATGCGCCGCCGCGCCCTCGCCGCCTCATGAACGCGCCCGCCGCCGCCCCGCCACTGCTCCGCGCGGAGCACGTGTCGCAGCGCTTCGGCGCCGTGCCCTCGCTCGATGACGTCAGCTTCGACGTACCGGCCGGGCTCGTGACCTGCCTGCTGGGTGACAACGGCGCCGGCAAGTCCACGCTCATCAAGGTGCTTTCGGGCGTCTTCCCGCCCACTCGCGGCCGCCTGCTGCTGGACGGGCGCGAGGTGCGCTTCGGTTCGCCGCGCGCCGCGCTCGCGCACGGCATTGCCACCGTCTACCAGGACCTGGCGCTGATTCCGCTGCTCGGCGTCTGGCGCAACTTTTTCCTCGGCACCGAGCCCGTGCGCGGCCGCGGCCCGGCCCGCCGGCTGGACGTGGCGCGCGGCCGCGCCACCGCGCTGGCCGAGCTCGACGCCCTGGGCATCCCGCTCACGGACCCGGAACAGCCGGTGGCCACGCTCTCGGGCGGGCAGCGCCAGGCCATCGCCATCGCGCGCGCCCTCCTCCGCGGTGCGCGCGTGCTCATCCTCGATGAGCCCACCGCCGCGCTCGGCGCCGCGCAGCGCGGACTGGTGCTGGAGCTGGTGCGGACGGTGAAGGCGCGCGGCGTCGGCGTGGTGCTGATCACGCACGATCCCGCGCAGGCGGATGCCGTCGCGGACCGGCGGGTGGTGCTGGAGCGCGGGCGGGTGGTGAGCTGATTCAGCGCGGCTGCCGGTCGGCAGGCCCGCCGGCCCGCAGCACCGCCGGCGCGCTCGCGATTCCGGTTCGGCTCAGCGCCGTCACCGCGGCCACCGCGTCCGGCGCGGCACCCGCCAGCGTGAGCATCCGCTCGCTGCCCGGCCGCACCGACCACCGCCAGGCTCCATCGGCCCCGAGCGTCTGCAGCAGCCACCAGCGCACCGGCACCGTGTCGCCGGGCTCGACCGACAGCACCGGATCCGCAGGGGCGGACGCGGGCAGCGGCCGTACCCGGGGCGGCGCGGGGGACGTCGCATCCAGCCAGGGGAAGGCGGGCACCAGCGCCGGTTCGCGGTAGCTCGCGTCCCGCAGCGGGGGCGCGG
>VEPF01000372.1 GCA_012027055.1 Gemmatimonadota bacterium
GGGAATGGGAAGGGGGACGGATTGGCCGGGGACGGCGCCGGCTGCTGCCTCCAGTGCATCCGGCGCGCTCACCCTGACGGTCGCGGTGCGCTGGTCTGCGGCGCGGCCGAAGAAGGGGATGCGGGAACCGTCCGCAGCTTTCTCGAGGTCCGGGAACAGCGCGAGCAGTCCGGCGGCCGTGCCTCTGGCCGCGCCTCCCTGCGGGATGCCGGCGAGGATGAGCAGGTCTTTGGCGCGGGTCATGGCCACGTAGGCGACGCGCTTCTCCTCGGCTTCGTCCTCGAGCGCGAGCTGCGCGCGCAGCTCCTGCCAGCGGGGCGGCTGCTCCTTGCCATCGGTATCGGGCTCGCCCAGGCGGATGCGGGTCCGTCCCACCAGCAGCCGGTCGTGGTCCGGGTTCTCGCCGCGGGCCAGGTCGCCGTAGACCACCACGCGCCAGTCGAGGCCCTTGGCCATGTGCACGGAGGTGATCAGCACGACGTCATCCTGCTCGCCGTAGAGGCGCGCTTGCGGCACGCGGTCCCCGCGCTCTCGCCGCTCCGCGCTGGCGCGCAGCACCTCGCCGATGCTCATGTCCTCCTGCCCATCGAGCAGCTGGAGGAAGCGGCGCACGTTGAGCGCGGCCTGGGCGCCGCGCTCGCCGAGCTGCGCGAGGTGGCCCAGGTAGCCGGTGCGGAAGAGGAGCTCGCCCAGCAGCGCGGACGCGGGCACGCGGTCGCGGAGCTGCGTCAGCTCGCCCAGCAGCGCGAGGGCGAAGGCGACGCGCTCCGCCTCCGGCACCGCGTCTGCCGCGATGTTCCGGGCGTAGGGCTGCTTCGTGCCGCAGGCGATGGCCAGCAGCGTGTCATCGCGCAGCCCGACGAAGGGGCTGCGCAGGAAGCCGATGAAGGCGCGGTCGTCGCGCGGGTCGCGGATGACCTCGAGCGCGAGCACCAGGTCCAGCACCTCGCGGGTCTCGAGGAAGTCGTCGTCGCGGAGCGCGTAGACCGGGATGCCCGCGGCCTCGAGCGCCGATCGGTAGACATCGAGGGCGCCCCAGGTGCGGAGCAGCAGCGCCATGTCCTTCCAGGGCACGCCGGCCCCGCCCGCGTGCGCCTCCAGCAGCCTCGCCGCGATGCCGGCGGCCTCGAGCGCGCGCCGGTCGTCCGCCCGGCGCGCCTTGCCGGTCTCCGGGTAAGGCGGGACCAGCAGGAATTCGACCGCGGGTGCCTCCGGCTCCGGGCGGGTCGGAGCGACGGCCGCGAACCGCACCTCGTAGTCCCGCAGCGCGGCGCCGTCCACGGGCGTGTCCAGCCAGCGCGCGGCGGTGGCCTCGACGAAGGAGAGGATCGAGGGCACGCTCCGGAAGTTGTCCTGGAGCGGGAGCAGGCGGCCGCAGGACGTCGCCTGGAAATCGTGGAGCACGCGCGACCAGACGGTCACGTCCGCACCGCGGAAGCGGTAGATGGACTGCTTGGGATCGCCCACCAGCATGAGGCGAGGCGTGTCCGCGCGCCGCGAGAGCGGGTCCGCGAGCAGGTAGGCGATCTCCTGCTGGAGCGGATCCGTGTCCTGGAACTCGTCGATGATCAGCGTGTGGATCCGGCGCTGCAGGCGCGCGCGCACGCCGGGCTCGGCCCGGAGCAGGTCGCGGGTCCAGGCGATCATGCGGTCGAAATCGATCTTGCCCTCGGCCGCGAGCCGCCGCTCGAGCCGCGCGCCGGCCCGCCGCGCCAGCTCCAGCAGCGCGTTCTCCTCGGGGACGTGGTCCCCGCCGGCCGCGGCGGCCAGCAGCACGGGCGCGCGCATCAGGCGCAGCACCCAGGGCTCCACCTTCCTGGTCTCCCACTGCGCGAGCAGCGCGGGCAGGCCGGGCAGGGCGCCGGGCGTCTCGAGCGCGAGCAGCAGCTCGTCGCGCACACAGCCCTCGGCCCACGCCAGCGCTTCGCCCTCCTCCAGCACGTCGCCCACGGGCGGGCGCCCGGCGCGGAGCGCGTGCTCGCGCACCAGGTCCGAGCAGAAGCCGTGGATGGTGCCGATCCTCGCCAGGTCCACCTGCCGGGCCTCGGCCCGCCGGCCGCGCTCGCGCAGCGCGGCGCGCAGGTCGCGCTTGAGGTCCGCGGCCGCCTGGCGCGTGAAGGTGATGGCGACGATGTCGCCGAGCGTGACCGGGTCGGGCCGCACCGCATCGCACACCTCGACCCCGAGCAGGTAGAGGATGCGCGCCACCACGGTGGCGGTCTTGCCCGTGCCCGCGCCCGCCTCCACCAGGACGTGCTCGTCGCACGCCCGCACCACGTCCCACTGGGATGGGCGGGGCGTGATCATCGCTCCCTCGGCCCGCCCGGGACGCGGCACAGGTCGCGGCCGGGACACCAGGCGGTGCAGTTGCAGGACGCCGGCGGCGCCGCGCCGAAATACCCGGCGCGGGCGGCGCGCACGTGGGCGATGACGGCATCCAGGGCCTGCTCGTACGCCATGCGCTGCTCGCCATCCTCGACGCGCCCAACCCTGTCGTAGCGGTAGAGCGGCAGCACGTGCACGCGCTGCGGGTCACGCAGCGTGCGGTACTCCACGCGCGCCGTGCCGGAGCCGGGATAGAGCTGCGTGAGCGCGTAGGCGTAAAGCGGCACCTGCAGCACCACGCCGTCATCCCAGCCCTGCTTCTTGCCGGCCGCGGGCGTGGCGTAAATGCTGGTCTTGTAGTCCACGGCCGCGTACAGCTCCGCCGCGCCGCCGCGCTCATCGACGCCCCGCTCGACGCGGTCGATGAAACCGCGGAAGCGGACCCGCTCGCCGTCCCGCTCCAGGACGACGTCGTCGAACGAACGCTCGTGATCGATCACGCCCGTCCGCACCCACCGGAACACGTTCTTGCGCGCGTTCGTGCAGGCATCCTCGTTGTCCGCGATCTCCCACTCCACGTACCGCACCAGCAGCCGCGTCAGCTCGTCCCCGGTCTGCGCGCGCAGCGCGGGATGCCCGATCCACAGCTCCTGCTCCGCGTCCTGCAGCGCCTCGCCGATGGCCCACTCCGCCAGCGGCAACGCCCAGGGCAGGTCGGCCGCGCGCAGGAACACGGGCCCGCCCACGCGCTTCCCCGCCGCCTGGTAGAAGCGGCGGAGCGCGTCGTGCAGGATCGACCCGCGCGTCCGCGGATCCAGCTCCAGCTCCGGGTCATCCCGCTGTTCGAGCCGGAGCAGCCGCGTCGCGAAGTAGGCCCACGGGCACTTCGCGTACTCCTCGATCTGCGTCGGGCTCCAGACCTTCGTGTCCCCCAGCATCACCGCCAGCTGCTCCCGCACACCTTCAGCCTCGATCAATCCGTTGTACGCCGTCACCCCGCCGCCGCCCCGTGCACGCTCGATATGGGCCGCCCTCTCGGCGTTCTCTGCGGTTTCGCCGTCAGGAACCAGCGGCGCCCCCGGAGTAAACGCGCGTCCCGAAGGCAGCTCCTGCAGCAGCACCCCGCAGCTCTCCTGCAACTCTTCCATGAGCTCCGCCGGCAACTGCTCCGCCCCGCCCTCGTCGTAGCGCGCAAAGCTGATGGTGAGCGAAGTGCGCGCCCCCAAAACCAGGTTGCGGAGGAGTTCCTGCTCGCGCGCGTCCCAGTCCTCGCGCGTGTCGATCGCCAGGCCCGCCGCCCGCAGGCCCGCGCGCTCGGCCTCCTCGATGAGTGGCGACTGCGGCATGCGCCGGGGCGCGCTGCCGCTGTCCATGCCCACCAGGAAGACGTGGTCGAAGGACCGGAACGCGGCCGCGAGTCCCTCCAGCACCTGCACGCCGCGGCGCACCGGCGTGAAGAGGGCCGCGTCGCCGGAGAGCAGGGCGCGCAGGCGGGCGTGGAACGCGCGCGCGTCGAGCGGCGCGTCCGAGCCCCAGCGGCCCTCGGCCGCGCGCCACTCCGCCAGGATCTCGCGCACGGCCCGCCAGGCGGTCGTGTCCAGGCGGATCACGTCGTAGCGGTCGGCGGGCAGCTGGTAGAGGGCGCGCTCGAGCTGCCAGGCGTCACCCTCCAGGAAAGTGTCGAGCCAGTCGAGCCAGGCGGCGAGGGGGCGGGGCCGGTCCAGGTCCGCGGCGAGTTGCGCGAAGGCCGTGAAGCCCGCGAGCGCTTCGCTGACGCGCGCGGCGGGGGGCAGGTACTCGCGCGCGGCCTCGGCATCATCGGGATCCTCCGCGAGCCGTCGTTCGCGGTCCGCGGCGCGGGGCGCGCGCGCGGCCAGCTCCTGCCGCCACGCGGCCAGCCCGGCGATGCGGCGGCGGTAGCCGATGTGGTCCAGCACCACCGCATCGAGGCGGGCGCGGAAGTACGGGCTCTCCGCGAGCTCCACCAGGCCCGCGCGCTCCCAGCCCTCCGCGGCCACGCGGAAGAGCGCGAGCAGCGCGCGCACCGCGGGGACCTCGGCATACGCGTGGCGCCGGCGCGCGGTCGCGGGCACGCCCAGCGCGGTGAGCGCGCGCAGCACCTGGTCCGTGTACGGCCGGGCCGAACGCGCGACCACCGCGATGCGGCGCGGCGCCGTGCCCGCCGCGAGCAGCGCGCGCACCCGGCCGGCGATCTCCTCCACCTCGCGCGGCAGGTCGGGCGCGGACAGGAGCGCGAGCGCGCGCTCCGGCCGCGGCCCGTCCTGTGCCTCGTCGAGCGACGTCGTCTCGTCCGCGAGCGCGTCCAGGAACGGGAGCGGCTCGGAGGCGTAGACCGCGATCCGGTCAAGCGCGGGCGAATCCCGGAGCGCCGCGAGCAGTTGCGGCCAGCCGCCGCGCGGGTCCGAGAGGCCGACGATGCGCAGCTCCCGCCGGCCCCCGAGGCGCGTCGCGAAGTCATGCGGCGCGGCGGTGATGGCGGCGGCGCCGTCCACCAGGCGGGCGCGCGGGTCGCGCAGGCCGGCCGCATCGAGCAGGTGCAGGTAGCGCCCGTACGCCTGCAGCAGCTCGGCATCGCGGGCGCGGGTGAAGGCATCGGCGTGATTGCCGGCGCCCTGGGCCTGCAGCAAAGCCGCGGGCGTGATGCCGGCCCCGAGCAGCTCGCCGAACCAGCGGTCCGCGGCATCGCTGTAGGCATCCGGGTCGGGCCGGAAGACCCGGCCGCCGCACTCGCGCAGGGCGCGCGCGACCAGCACCACGCGCTCGTAGTCGCCGATGGCGCGCGCGTGCGGCTCAGGCAGGAGCTTCGGCAGCTCGGCGAAGACGCGGATGGGCGGGTCGAACCAGCCGGGCACGCCGCGCTCCGCCGCGAGCGCGAGCAGATCATCGCGGAGGCCGCCCTGGCGGAGGATCAGCCAGTAGTCCGGGCTGGGGAACGCCTCACCCGCGCGCGGCCGCGGCTCCAGGAAGCCGGAAGCGGCGTGCTCCAGGAGACGGCGTGGGTCCCGGCCGGTGTACAGGCTGAGGTGCGGCAATTCGCCACCGTGCGGTTGTCAGCGTCCGGGCCGGTCGCGGGCAGGGCGACCGCCCGGAGCACAAGGTAGCGGATCGGTGCGACAGTGGCAGCGGAAATCGGCGTATCCGCGGCAATGCGCGGATGGGCCGGGAAAGAAGGGCCGGTCAGCGCTTCGCGTAGATCTTGCGGTACTTCAGCCAGAGCCGGCCGACGGGCCCGCTCTCCCACATGCGCTGCTCCATCTCCACCCGCCGCCAGTCCACCCGCCGGCGGGCGCGCCATGCGGCCGCGCCGAAAGCCGCGCCGGCGGCCAGAAGCGCGGCCAGGGCCAGCCACAGCAGCCAGGCCGGCCCGCCGGTGGCCGATTTCCACAGCAGCATGATACCGGCCACCAGGAACCCCAGGCCGGCCGGCAGCAACCAGTCGATGTAACGCATGACTGCCCCCGAGCTCGCTTCGTGTCCGTCACCGGTTGATACGCTCGGGCCGGGCCGAGAGTGCCGCCGGCGAGCGGGGGCGGTGGTCGGGTCAGCCCGCGGGGCGCTTGACGGTCCAGGTGACCGTGGCCGCTTGCGACGGGTCGCTCTCGGAGGCGGCGCGCAGCGTGACGGTCGCGGTCTCGGCGGCGTTCTGGCCGGCCCGCACGAAGACCGGCACCGGTCGCGCCTCGCCGGCCGGCACGGCGGCGAGCACGTTCTGCAGATCGGCCGCCCAGCCCGCTCCCTGCACCGTGACCGCCAGCCGGTAGATGTCGGAGCCCAGGTACGACGTCGGCACGCTCGCGCCCGTGTTGCGCAGCGTGAACTCCACCCGACCGTCACCCGCGGCGGGCAGCGCCGACGGGCCCGCGAGGGCCACGCCGCGCGGCTGCTGGCCGCTGCCGTCGAGCGAGCGCACGCCGAGCGTGTAGGAGAGGATCCCGTTGGCCGCGTGGTGCACGTCGAGGATGTAGAAGTGCAGCCGGTTGGGGATGTCGATCCACTCGTACCTGCTGCCCGAGTTGAGGCCCGCGTGGAAAGTGGCGTCGTTCAGCTGGCGGTAGTCGGCGATGGTCCGCATGACCACTTCGCCGTTGGGGCGGCGGAAGTCCGGGACCTGGATGTCCTGCGGGTTGGCGTCGATCACCCAGTTGAAGAGCGAGAAACCGTTGGGCCCGCCCGCCGGCGAGGCCTGGTCCTTGTTCTTGGTGAGCAGCACGCCGTGCGAGGGCGAGTAGGAGTCGTAGCCGATGCGCTGCACCACCTCGAGCGTGTAGTTGGTGTAGTTCTGCACGCCCTGCGCGAGCGGATTGACCGATGGGTCCTCGGGCGGCGTGCGGTCCTGCGGCGCGTCGCCGTCCAGGCGGACCACTATGCCGGTCAACTCGTTCGGCAGCGGTGCCACCGCGCGCGCGGTGACGCGGGCCACGGCGAGGCCCGATTTCGCCAGGCCGGCGCGGCCCAGGATCAGGACGTCGCTCGAGTCGGCGAAGCCGAACAGCAGGCG
>VEPF01000394.1 GCA_012027055.1 Gemmatimonadota bacterium
GACCATTTCCGCATCGTGTTCCTGCCGCCCGAGGACGAGCTGCGCGAGGCGGTCGCCCGCATCGCGGCGTTCCTCGAGCAGCGCCGGCGCGGCTACGGCACCTGACGCGGGAGACGCAGGCAGAGACGCTCGCGCCCGCCAGCCCCGGTCAACATGCGCAACCGGCTCGCCGCGGTATTGTTGCTCGCCATCTGCGCGTGCGACCGGCCGAGCCATGCAGCGGGCCCACCGCGCGAACTCGAGGATGCCACCCTCGCCGCGACCGTCGGCACCACCGCCATCTACTTCCATCGCAGCCTCGCAGCCGTGGACTCGCTGCAGCCCCGGCTCCTCGCAGCCATCCGCCTCGCGCTCGATGCCATTGGCCGGGTGGTGCCGGTCAGCAACGTGCGCATCCGCGTAGTCGTGCTCCCGGAGGCGGTGCTGCCGGCGTTCGGCGTGAGCGGGGTGGCGGACTCCAGCCGCATCGACCTGTTTCTCGACCCGGAGCACCCCAACCTGCGCAATGGCATTCAGCAGGCGCTGCTCCCGACCATCGCGCACGAGTACCACCACGTGCTGCGCAACCGCACCAGTGCTTACGGGAACACGCTCTACGAGGCCATGGTGAGCGAAGGACTGGCGGAGGAATTCGTGCGCGAGGTCACGGGCAGACCCGCACCCTGGACCGGGTCGCTGCCGCCCGACGTGCGGGCGCACTGGCGGCGCGAGGCGGAGGCGATCTGGTGCCGGGAGCAATACGACCAGGGGGCGTGGTTCATCGGTACGGGTGGCACGATGCCCCGCGGGACCGGGTTCGAGATCGGGGCTGACATTGTCGGCGAGTACCTCGCGACTCACCCGGGCGCGAGACCGTCCGCGCTCGCGGGTGCTCCCGCCCGGATGTTCCTTCCGAACGCGCTGCGCGGCGATCCCGTTGCCGACTGCTGGCGCACGGCCGAGGACGGCGGGCCAGAAGCACCGGCCGCCACGCCGGGTCCCGGCCACACCGTGCCATCCTGACCGCCGGCGCCGCGACCCGCGTTGCGCGCTTCGCGCAGATGTGGTGGACGGTGGCTGTTTCACTCCGGCATGCCGGGCGTACATTGGCCGGATGATACGGTTCCTTCGCCCCGGATACTGACCATCATGCTCGAGAACGACACGCGGCGCCGCCTGCCCCCCCGCCTCGCCGTCCAGCTGCTGCTGGCGCTCTGCGCGGCCTCCGCTGCCGCCCAGTCACCGGCCGCCATCCGCTACACGGTCGATGTCTCCTCACCCGAGACCCAGCGCGCGATCGTCACCGCGGTCGTGCCGGCGAGCGGCCAGCCCGCGGTCGAGCTGCTGCTGCCGGTGTGGTCTCCGGGCTACTACGTGCGCGAGGATTACGCCACGCGCATCGAGCGGCTCACCGCGACGTCGCCGGCGGGAGACACGCTCGCGGTGCTGCAGCCGCAGCCCAACCGCTGGCGCATCACCACGGCCGGCGCAGCGAACATCACCGTGACGTACACCGTGCGCTGCACCGAGCAGTTCGTCACCCGCAACTGGGTCGGGCCCGACCTGGCGGTGCTCAACGGGGCGCCCACCTTCATCACGCTCGCGGACGGGATCGTGCGGCCGCACGATGTCGCCTTCGTGCTGCCGCCCGGCTGGCCGCGCAGCGTGACCGCGCTCGCGCCCGCGCCCGACGGCCAACCTCACCACTACCGGGCGGCGAGCTACGACGAGCTGGTGGACTCGCCCGTGGTGCTGGGCAACGTGCAGCTGCACGAGTTCGAGGTGGGCGGCAGCCGCCACGTGCTCGCGGACGCGGGCGCGGTGCCGGCGGCGTGGGACGGCGCGCTGGCGGCCGCCAACCTGGAGCGGATCGTGCGCGCCACCGGTCGCTTCTGGGGATTCCTGCCCTACGACCGCTACGTCTTCCTCAACATCTTCCGGCGGGGCGGCGGCGGCCTGGAGCACGCGGCGTCCACGCTGCTCACCGCCGGCACCGGCATGAGCGGCGGCGGCGACGTCCGGTGGCTCGCGTACGTGGCGCACGAGTACTTCCACGCGCTCAACGTGAAGCGGCTGCGGCCGGTGGAGCTGGGACCCTTCGACTACGAGCAGCCGCCGGCCACGTCCGGACTCTGGATCTCCGAGGGCCTCACCTCCTACTACGGCGACCTGCTCACGCGGCGGGCCGGCCTCACCACCGACGAGCAGTACCTGGCCACGCTGTCGGGCGCGATCCGGAGCCTGCAGGGCTCGCCCGGCCGGCTGGTGCAGACGCTGGAGCAGGCCTCGCTCGGCATCTTCGCCACGGGCGGCTCGGGTGTGGGCGGCGATCGCAACACCACGGTGAGCTACTACACGAAGGGGCAGGTGGTGGGCTGGCTGCTCGACGCGCGCATCCGCCGCGCCACCTCTGGAGCCAAAAGCCTGGATGACGTGATGCGCCTGGCCTATCAGCGCTACAGCGATGCCCGCGGCTTCACCCGCGCGCAGTTCGAGGCCACCGCCGCGGAAGTCGCGGGCACCGACCTCGCGGAGTTCTTCCGGCGGGCCATCCGCAGCACCGAGGAGCTCGAGTACGACGTCGCCCTCGACTGGTACGGACTCCACTTCACCGAGGCCGGCGAGCCGCTCCGCCCCTGGACGCTGGAGCTGCGGCCGGACGCCACGGCGGAACAGCGCGCGCACTGGCGGCAGCTCACGGCAGGGGAAGCCTGATGGACACCGCGTTCTGGATCCCGGCGCTGGGGCTCGCCGCGACCTCGCTCCTGGTGGTCGTCGGTCTGCTCAACTTCTCGGTCTTCTGGCGCCAGCTGAAGCTGGGCCGCGACCAGATGGACACCGCGGTCCGCCAGCTCGAGCTGGCCCGCAAGCAGCCCGACCTCTACCTCATCCAGCGCGCCATCGCCGAGACCACCGCCCACGTGCGCCTCATGGTGGAGCGGCCTTACCTCCGGCCGTACTTCTACGGCGGGGTGGAGTGGCAGCCCGGCGCCCGCGCCTCCGAGGATGAGGTGCTGGCCATGGGCGAGCTGATGCTCAACACCTTCGCGTCCGCGCTGCTGCACTCCGCCGCGTTCCCCGAGTACCCGGTGCGCGGCATCGACCGCACCATCATGTTCCACCTGCGCCGCAGCCCCGCGCTCCGCCGCCTGCTCTTCGAGACCTTCGATCGGTTCCCGTTCTCGGGGCTCAGCCTGCTGTGCCTGAAGCACGATGGACGGCCGGGGGTGGAGCAGGACCTGCAGGAGCTGATCGGGGTGCCAGGGCTGGATGAGACGGAGGCGCAGCGCCGGCGCGAGCTCCTGGCCCTGTTCCGGAGCTCGCAGCCGCGCGACCCGATCGAGTACACCGCGCTCACCATGCAGCGCCGGCGCTGACTCAGCGCCGGTAGAGCGAGCGCACCCACACCTGCAGGCGCGCGGGCGGCGGGCCGTTCGGCAGGAAGCGGACGGCGCGGGTCTCGCCCGGCAGCAGGTCGAAGAAGTTGTCCTCGAAGCGGCCCTCCGCTCCCGGCGCCACCAGCTCCACGCCGCGCGCGAGTGCGAGCGCGCTCACCAGCACCAGCCACTCCCCGCCGCGCTTCAGCACCTCCACGCCCAGCCCGGGATCCGGGAGCGCCAGCTCCCCGGGCAGCGCGAAGTAGAGCAGGCGCTCCGCGACGCTGCGGCCCGCCGCGCTGAAGTTCAGCTGCAGCACCGTCTCGCCCGCGGCCAGGTTGCGCAGCGCTTCCGCGACCGGGATCTCCAGCGCCAGCGTGCTGCCGCCGGCTGCGGCGGTCGCGCTCACCTGCCGCTGGAACCATACCCGCCCGCGGAAATCGAGCGTCTGCGCGCTGAGCCGGCCGGCCACCGGGAGCGGCAGGTCCGAGACCAGGTATACGCGCACCACGTCGCCGGCGGAGTCCTGCTCGATGACCGGCGAGATCAGCAGCGGCGCGAACGCGCGGGCGGCATACCACTGCAGCGCCTTCCACTGGCCGAACCAGTCGATGCTCGACCACGACACCACCGGCCAGGTGTCGTTCAGCTGCCAGAAGAGCGTGCCCATGGTGCGAGGCATGGCGCGGCGGTGCGCCTCGAGCGCCAGCCCGATCCCTTCCGCCTGCAGCAGCTGGCTCTGGTACACCCACTCGGCGAAGTCGCGCGGCTCCTGGAACCAGCGGTTCATGTACGTGCGGATCAGCTCGTCGCCGCGCGCGTGCTTCTGGTGGGCGAGCAGCACCGGCGAGCCGACCGCGCGCTCCGCGGGCGGCGTGAAGCGTTCGATGCTGGTCAGCCCCGGGTACGCCTGGAAACCGAACTCGCTGGCGAAGCGCGGCAGCTTGCGCGCGTACACCTCGAACGGCTCCTCGCCCCACCACACGCCCCAGTAGTGCGAGTCGCCGTGCGCCAGGCTCTCCGCGTGACCCCAGCCGATCGACGGCGATGATGGCCAGTAGGCGCGCTGCGGGTCGAGCGCCTGCACCACCTGCGGCAGGACTTCGTGGAAGATCGCTTCGTAGGCCTGCCATACGGCTGCGCTGTCCGCGGGCGAGTAGCCGAGTTCCCGCTGCCAGCCCCAGTTCTCCCAGCCTTCCCGGATCTCGTTGTTGCCGCACCACAGTGCGATGCTCGGGTGCTGGCGCAGGCGCCGCACCTGGTCCGCCGCCTCGAACCGCACGTTCGCCAGGAAGGCCGGGTCGCCCGGGTACATGGCATTGGCGAACATGAAGTCCTGCCAGATCAGGATGCCGTACTCGTCCGCCAGGTCGTAGAAGCGGTCCGCCTCGTAGATCCCGCCGCCCCAGACGCGCAGCATGTTCATGTGCGCGGCCGCGGCATCCGCGAACAGCCGGCGGTAGCGCGCGGAGTCCACGCGCGACGCGAAGTGATCGAGCGGGATGACGTTGGCGCCCTTCATGAATACCGGCACGCCGTTCACGCGGAAGTAGAACGAGGTGCCGATCGAGTCCGGTTCGGTCACCAGCTCGACGGTGCGCAGCCCGATCCGCCGGTGCAGCGTATCCACCGTGGCGCCGTCCAGCTGCAGCTCCACGACCGCGTCGTACAGGCGTGGCTTGCCCATGCCGTTCGGCCACCACAACTGCGGCGAGGGGATGTCCACGTCCAGGGCGACGTCGTTCGGGCCGGGCTGCAACTGCTGCGTCACGCTCCGCGCCGGGAACTCGTTCGCGGGGCTCCGCACCACCAGCGTGGCTGCGCGCACCGTGTCCGCGTCGACGCTCGCGCGCGCACTCAGCCGCGCGACGCTGTCCGTGATCACCTGCGGCTCGAGGACCGCGTCGCGCAGCGTGGCACCCGTCCAGGCGTGCAGCTCCGCCGGCCGCCAGATCCCGCCGGTCACGTAGCGCGGGCCCCAGTCCCAGCCGTACTGGTACGCCGCCTTGCGCGTGAACACGCGCGTGCCGTGCGGGTCGTTGCCGGCCGGCAGTTTCACCGGGTACGCGGCCGCCGCACTGTCCTCGCGCGGGATGGGCGAGTGAAAGGTGATGCTCAGCTCGTGCGGGGCGACCGCGGCCGCCCCCGCCAGCTGCGGCGTGAGGTCGATGCGCCACGTGCGGAACATGTTGTTGGCGCGCAGGACTTCGGTGCCATCGAAGCGGACATCGGCGTAGGTGTCTAGGCCCTGGAACACGAGCTCCACCTGCCGGTGCCGGGTCACCGCCGCGGGGAACGTGAGCGTGGTGGCGTACTCCCAGTCCTTGCCTTCGATCCACTGCAGCGCCGGTTCCGCCCGGCCCGCGAACGGATCCCTGATCAGCCCGGCCGCCAACAGGTCCGTGTGCACCGTGCCCGGGACCGTGGCGGCCTGCCAGGCGGCCGCGCCGGCCTCGCGGAAGCGCCACGGCTGATCGAGTGGTGCGCGCACGGCCGGGGGCGGGGACTGCGCGCCCACCCGCCCGCCGGGCGCGAGCATGAGGGCAACGAGCACCAGCGCGAGCGGCCGCGCTGCCAGCCGGATGATCCTGTCGAGAGCCGCCATGGCTGCTTTCGCCGCCGGGAATGGAGCGATCCAGCCGCCAAGATAGCCCGGGACCGGGCGCGGCGCCCGCGCGTGTCGCTGCCAGGCCGTGCCGGCGCGCGCGCCCCCGCCTACGGCACCTCCGTGCGCACCGCGACCAGGCGCACGCCGGCCGCGCCCAGGGCCGCGAGACACGCGCTCACGCGGCCGCGCGGGGCCGGTCCGATGCGGGCGTGCAGCGCCGTCGCTTCCGTGCGCGCCCAGTGCACCTGCAGCCCGTGCGAGGCGAAAGCCGGGAGTGCCGCGCCCAGGTTCTCGCCCCCGCCGGTCACGGCCCAGGTATGCTCCCGGTCCTCTGCCTGCGGCGGTGGCGGCGAGGGGCGCAGCGGCGGCTCGGGCGCGGCCGGCGAGAGCAGGTCGCCGAGCAGTGCCGCGGCGGCGGGCTGGCCGCCGGTGCCCGGACCGAACAGGCGGATGGTCCCGCTCCGGCGCGTCTCGATGCAGACGCAGTTCTCCTCGCCCGCCGCCTGCGCCAGTGGCGACGTTGCGGGGACGATCACTGGCTCGACTGCCGCGCTGACACCGCCCTCCGTCCGCGTGCACTCCGCCACCTGCCGGAGCACGCCGCCGTGCGCGCGCGCTGCGGCCCGGAGCGCGTCCCCGTGCGGCGTGAGATCCCGGCGCTGCACCGGCACCGTGGCGGGATCGATCCCGAACGCCAGCCAGGCCAGGATGGCGATCTTTTCGGCGGCCGCGTGGCCGTCCAGGTCGCGGCTGGAACCCGCATCCGCCAGCCCGCGCAGTTGCGCCCGGTGCAGCGCTTCCGGCAGCGGCTCGCCCTCGGCCCTGCGCGCGAGCCCGTAGTTGGTGGTGACG
>VEPF01000197.1 GCA_012027055.1 Gemmatimonadota bacterium
GCCGGATTTCAACCGTGCTCTGGAGTATGGCCAGCGGGTGGCGCTGCGACGGGGCGGTTCGGTGCTGGTTACCGGATCGTTCCATACCGTGGGCGACGCGCTGATCGCGTTGCGCCGCTGCCCGGCGGGAAGCGACGTGACCTTGCCCTCTCCCGATTTCGTGGTCTAGATTCGCGCATGTTACACAAGGCTCTACCAGGCTTTCGCGATTTCTACCCGCCGGAGTTCGCGGTTCGCTCCCACATCACTGGTGTCTGGCGCGAGATCGCGCACCGCTTCGGCTTCGAGGAGTACGATGGTCCGCCGCTCGAGGCACTCGAGCTGTACGTCGAGAAGAGCGGTGAAGAGATCGTCGGCCAGCTCTACAATTTTGTCGACAAGGGCGAACGGGCGGTGGCGCTCCGGCCCGAAATGACCCCCACCCTGGCGCGCAGGGTGGCCGCGCGCGCGGCGGGTCTGCGCAAGCCCATCCGCTGGTTCTCGGTGCCGCAGCTGTTCCGCTACGAGCGGACCCAGCGCGGGCGATTGCGCGAACATTTCCAGTGGAACGTCGACATCCTCGGAGAGGAAGCCGTTGCCGCGGATGCGGAAGTGCTGGCCGTGGCGCTGGCGGCGCTGCAGGCGCTCGGCCTCACCGGCGACGATGTGGTCGCGCGCTACAACGATCGCCGGCTGCTGGAGCGCCTGGGGCTGGGAGCGGGAGGCGGTGCCGATCGCCTGCTGGCCACCTACCTGGCCATCGACAAGCTCACTCGGGAACCGCGGGAGGTGATCCGGGACCGCCTGGTGAGTGTCGCGGGCATCGGCGCCACCGTTGCGGATGCCGTGCTGGCGATCTTCCAGTACCGGGATCTGGCGGAGCTGCGGCTGGCCTTCGGCAAGTCGGAGAGCGTGCTGCGGGAGCTGGATCGGCTGGAAGCATACGGGGCGCAGCTGGCCCGGCTCGGGTTCGGTGCTTACACCGCGTTCGATCCTACGATCGTGCGCGGGCTTGCGTACTACACCGGCACGGTGTTCGAGATCTTCGACCGGCGCGGCGAGTTGCGGGCGATCTGCGGCGGCGGCCGCTACGACAACCTGCTGCGCAACATCGGCGCCGTCAGCCTGCCGGCGGTAGGTTTCGGGATGGGCGACGTGGTGCTGGGCGAATTGCTGGCGGAACGCGGCCTGCTGCCCGCGCACCGGCCGCGCGCGGACTACTACCTGATTGCGGTCACGGAAGCCGAGCGACCGGTGCTGCTGCAGGTCGCAGGCGCACTGCGTGCGCGGGGCGCGGCCGTGCTGTATGGCCTCAAGCACGCAAACGTCGGCAAGCAGTTCAAGGATGCGGACGCGCGGGGCGCTCGCGAAGTACTGGTATTCGGTCCCGAGGAGCTCGCTGCGGGCCAGGTGGTGCACCGGGTCATGGGCACCGGGGAAGAGCGCCGGACGCCCCTTTCGGAGTGGCTCGGCGGTGGCGCGTAGTGGCCGCGGCGAAGGCGCACTCAGTGGGCAAACGAGTGGAGTGGCAGTGGTGATCAATGGCTGACGAAAAGGGACTGACCAGCCGCGCGGCGGACTTTTCCGCGTGGTACAACGAAGTCGTGCAGCGGGCGGAGCTCGCGGACTACTCTCCGGTCCGCGGGAGCATGATCATCCGGCCGTACGGCTACGGCATCTGGGAACTGATGCAGCGGGTACTGGACGACATGTTCAAGGCGACCGGCCATCAGAACGCCTATTTCCCGCTCTTCATCCCGCTGAGTTTCATTGCCCGCGAAGCCGAGCATGTCGAGGGGTTCGCCAAGGAGATGGCGCTGGTCACGCATACCCGCCTGATCCACGGACCGGACGGGGCGTTGATCCCCGATCCCGACTCCAAGCTCGAAGAGCCGCTGATCGTGCGTCCCACGTCGGAGACGATCATCTACGACGCGTTCGCGAAGTGGGTGCAGAGCTACCGCGACCTGCCGCTGCTCATCAACCAGTGGGCCAACGTGGTGCGCTGGGAAATGCGCACGAGGCTGTTCCTGCGTACCGCCGAGTTCCTCTGGCAGGAGGGCCATACGGCGCACGCCAGCGAGTCTGACGCGGAGCAGGAAGCGACCCGCATCCTGGGCATCTACCGGCAGTTCCAGGACGAATGGCTGGCGCTCGGCGTCATCACCGGCGTGAAATCACCGGCGGAAAAGTTCCCGGGTGCGGACCGCACCTATGCCCTAGAAGCGCTGATGCAGGACAATCGCGCCCTGCAGTGTGGCACGTCGCACATGCTGGGGCAGAATTTCGCGCGGCAATTCGAGCTCAAGTTCCAGGCAGAAAGCGGCCAGGAGGAGTATGCCTGGAATACCTCCTGGGGCGTCAGCACGCGCATGATCGGCGGCCTGGTCATGGGCCACGGAGACGACACCGGCCTGGTGCTGCCGCCGCGTGTCGCCCCGACCCAGGTGGTGGTCGTGCCCATCTACCGCAATGACGCCGAGCAGGGGCTGGTGCTGGAAAAGGCCGCCGCCGTGGCAGCCGCGCTTCGCCAGCAGGGTGTGCGCGTGCACGTCGATGCCCGGGACACGCTGAAGCCGGGGCCGAAGTACTACGAGTGGGAGCGCAAGGGGGTACCGCTGCGCATCGAGATCGGTCCCCGCGATGTCGCGGCTGGCAAATTGATGCTGGTGTTGCGCCTGGAACTGCCTGGACTGGCGCGCAAGGAAGCACTACCCGAGGCCGAGGCGATCGATGGCCTGCCCGGGCGGCTGGAGCAGTACCAGCGCGCGCTGCTGGCGGCAGCCGTGCGCCGGCGGGAGGCCAACTCGTACCGGGGGGTGCGTAGCTATCAGGATGCGCGCGCCATCATCGAAGGCACCGGCGGGTTCGTGTACGCCGGCTGGTGCGGCAGTGGCGATTGCGAGGCGAAGGTGAAGGAAGAGACCAAGGCCACGATCCGCGTTCTGCCCGGTGAGGAATTCCGTACTCCCGACGCCCCGACCAACTGCATGGTGTGTGGTGCCCCGGCACAGTCCGAGGCGGTCTGGGCGCGAGCGTACTGAGGCGCGGTGTGGAGCCGTTCGGCTATCGCGATGAGCGGCTGCACTGCGAGGCCGTAGCCGCGTCGAAGCTGGTCGCGGCATACGGGACGCCGCTCTACGTCTACAGCGCGGGCGCCATCCGCGGCCGGTTGAGCGAACTCGCAGGCGCATTCGCAACGCTCGACCCGTTGCTCGCGTACTCCGTCAAGTCCAACGGCAACCTGGCGGTGCTGCGCCTGGTGGCGGCGGCAGGGGCCGGTGCCGACATCGTGAGCGGCGGGGAGTTGTATCGCGCCCGGCTGGCGGGCATTCCCGGTGAGCGCATCGTCTTCAGCGGGGTGGGCAAGACCGTCAGCGAGCTCGCTATGGCCCTGCGTGAAGGGATCTACGCGTTCAACGTGGAGAGTGCCGGCGAGCTGGAGGCACTGAACGAGCTCGCCATCGCCCTGGGAGTGCGGGCGCGGATGGCACTGCGCGTCAACCCCGACGTGCTCTCTCCGACTCCGCACCACTACACCGCGACCGGTCACAGCACCACCAAGTTCGGCATCCCCTTCGAGGAAGCGCGCGCACTCTACCGGCACGCCGGGGGACTGCCGGGCATCGATGTGCGGGGGATCGACGTGCACATCGGCAGCCAGATCCTGGATGTGGCGCCCTTTCAGCGGGCCGTGCAGCGGGTGGTGGAGCTCGTCGCCGACCTGCGGGCGGACGGCCATCGGCTGGAGTTCCTGGATGTGGGCGGCGGCTTCGGCGTCAGCTACACGGGGGAACCCGGGCTCGTCCCGCGCGATTTCGCCGATGCTCTGGTGCCACTGGTCCGCCCTACCGGTTTGCGCATCGTGCTCGAGCCGGGCCGCTACGTGAGTGGTCCGGCAGGGTTGCTGCTCGCGCGCGTGTTGTACGTGAAGCGCATGGCGGGCAAGACGTACGTGATCACGGATGCGGGCATGAACGACCTGCTGCGGCCGAGTCACTACGCGAGCTATCACCGCATCCTCCCGGAGCACCACGACCCCGGGCGACCGGAGGTCGTCGTGGACGTGGTCGGGCCCATCTGCGAGAGCGGGGACTTCCTGGCCCTGGACCGGCGGATGCCGCATCCGGAGCCGGGCGAACTGCTGGCCGTGGATACCGCGGGCGCCTACGGCTTCTCGATGGCCTCGACCTACAACGCCCGCCCGCGGGCGGCAGAAGTGCTGGTAGATGGAGCGCAGCATCACCTGGTACGGCGGCGGGAGACTTACGCCGACCTGGTGCTGCCCGAGGTCGAGCTGGCATAGCCCGCGCCCCGGAAACGATCTTTTTCGCAGCATGCCGCGGAGCCCATGGACGATCGCATCCTGATTCTGGACTATGGCTCGCAGTTCACCCAGCTGATCGCACGCCGGATCCGCGAACTCAGGGTGTACTGCGAGATCCACCCCCCCACCACCAGCGCCGACTGGGTGCGGGCCTGGCGGCCGCGGGGCATCGTGCTCTCCGGCGGACCCGCGTCCGTATATGGCGCAGATGTGCCGACGCTGCCGGTGGACCTCCTCGAGCTCGGCGTCCCCGTCCTCGGGGGCTGCTACGGCATGCAGTTGATCGCGCAGCATCGCGGTGGGCGCGTCGAGCCCGGACGCCGGGAATACGGCCGGGCCGAGATCGAGTTGCACCGCGCAAGCGAGCTGTTCTTCGGCTTCGAGACCGGCGAGCGCATCGCGGTGTGGGCCAGCCACGGCGATCACGTCAACACCCCGCCGCGCGACTTCGAACTGCTGGCATCGACCGCGGATCTGCCGGTGGCGGCCTTCGGCGCCCCCACCGCCGGGCTCTACGGCGTGCAGTTCCACCCGGAAGTGGCGCATACGCCCCGCGGCACCGAGATCTGGGCGAATTTCGTGCTGCGGATCTGTGGCTGTGAGCCGACCTGGACACCGGGGTCTTTCATCGAGGAATCGGTCGCGCGCATCCGGGCCGAAACCGGCACCGAGCAAGTGATCTGCGGGCTGTCCGGCGGGGTGGACTCATCCGTGGCGGCAGCCCTGGTCCACCGGGCAGTGCAAGACCGGCTCACCTGCATCTTCGTGGACACCGGCCTGCTGCGCAAAGGCGAGCGTGACAGTGTCGAGCGGGCGTTCCGGCGCGAGCTCGGGTCCCGCCTGGTGGTGGTGGACGCGAGCGCCCAGTTCCTCGAGCGCCTCGCGGGGGTGGCCGAGCCGGAGGAGAAGCGGCGGCGCATCGGGGAGACATTCATCCGGGTGTTCGAGCAGAGCGTCCAGGGAGCGGGCCGCTCAGCCGGCTTCCTGGTGCAGGGCACGCTCTACCCGGACGTGATCGAATCGCAGTCGGTGCGCGGGCCCTCCGCGGTGATCAAGACGCACCACAACGTCGGTGGCCTGCCGCGCGACATGAAGTTCCGGCTGGTAGAGCCACTGCGGGAGCTCTTCAAGGATGAAGTCAGGCATGTCGGCCGGGAACTCGGGCTCTCCGAGGAACTCGTGGGGCGCCACCCCTTCCCGGGACCGGGCCTGGCAATCCGGGTGCTCGGGGAAATCACTACGGAGCGACTCGACCTGCTGCGCGATGCGGACGCGATCTACCTGGAAGAGATCCGAGCGGCCGGGCTCTACGATGACATCTGGCAAGCCTTCGCGGTCCTGTTGCCGGTGCGCAGCGTCGGGGTGATGGGCGATGCCCGTACGTACGAAAACGTGGTCGCCCTGCGCGCCGTCACCAGCCGGGACGGCATGACCGCCGATTGGTTCCCGTTCCCGCACGAAGTGCTGGGTCGGATCTCGAACCGGATCATCAACGAGGTGGCCGGCGTGAATCGCGTGGTCTACGACGTCAGCTCCAAGCCGCCCGCCACCATCGAGTGGGAGTAGCGAGCCGGACGTCACCGGACGATGGGGCAGCGCGCGCGTGCCGGACGAGACGCTCCGACCGGACCACGCCGCGATCGTCGCACTCGGCCTGCGCCACCCGGGGCCGCTAACGGCAGGCCGGGATATCCGGAGGACACTGGGCCACCACCACCTGAGCGATGGCCGAGTACCGGGCGGCGCCGGCGAGCGGAATGACCAGGGCCCGGATGCTCAGGTTCGTGTTGGTCGCCAGTTGCGCGGGCACCAGCACCTGAAAGGTGTCCCGGACCACTGCCCGAGCCGGGAAACGGACCAGCGCGGAGTCCAGTCGCTGGCCGCCCTGCACCACGCGGACCACGTAGCCCAGCCCCGTCAGAATGGCCGCGGTGCCGCTCGCTTCCGCCTCGATCTCCAGATTCCGGCCCGCAATCACGACCGCGTTGTCCAGCGGTCGCAGCAGCTCTACCGAGATCACCTCGCCGGTTTCGCCTTCCATCGGGCCCGGCCTGGGCCGATCGGCGAAGCAGCCGCTCAGCAGCACCAGCACACCGGCCAGCAGCGAGCCGACCGCACCGGCCCGGCTCATTGCGGCTCGTGGAAGCGCTGCAGGCGGGTGTTGATCGAGTCGTAGGCGTCCGCCAGCGCCCGGGGATCCCGCGTAGCCTGGCGAGCGTATGCCCGGAGCTGGTCTTCCGTGATCCGGGCACGTCCGAGGATGGCCTGTTTCTTCGCATCGAACTGGCTCTGGTCGGGCGTCTCCAGGGCCGCCCGCCGCAGTGCCACCATCACCTGCACGAACTCCTCCTGTTCCAGCGGCAATGCCTGCTGGCGCTGGCAACCAGCCAGCAGGCATGCCGCGGCCAGGGCCACGACCGCCGTGCCTCGCAACATCACTCACTCCCTCCCGCAAGCAGTCCCCCCGGAACCGTAGCAGCGTACGGTCCCGCCCAACTGGCC
>VEPF01000211.1 GCA_012027055.1 Gemmatimonadota bacterium
AAGCATGAGATCGTGGCGCTGCGGGGGGCGTTTCATGGACGGCTCTTCGGCGCGCTGGCGGCCACGGATCGGCCGTCGATGCAGCAGCCGTTCGAGCCGCTCATGCCCGGAGTCCGCTTCGTGCCGGTGGCCGATGTCGACGCGCTGGCTGCGGCGGTATCGCCGGCCGCGACGGCGGCGATCATTGCCGAGCCGGTGCAGGGCGAGGGAGGCGTGAAGCCATTGCCCGCGGCATTCGCGCGCGCGTTGCGGGCAACCGCCGACCGCGCGAACGCGCTGTTGATCTTCGATGAAGTGCAGTGCGGGCTCGGCCGCACCGGGGCGTTGTTCGCCTACCAGCACCTGGGCGTGGAGCCGGACCTGCTGACGCTGGCCAAGCCGCTCGCGGGGGGGCTCCCGATGGGCGCAACCCTGCTGACCGAGCGGGTGGCAGCGGCGGTGCAGCCGGGCGACCACGCCACCACCTTCGGAGGCGGTCCGCTGGTGGCGAGCGTGGCCCTCGAGGTGATGCAGCGGATCGGGGCGCCCGGTTTCCTGGCGGCCGTGCGCGCGCGGGGTGCGCAGCTGGGTGCGCGCCTGAACGCACTGCGGGCCGACCTGCCCGTCGTCACGGATGTGCGCGGCATCGGCCTGATGTGGGGCATCGAGCTGAGCAGCGCCTCGGCGCCCATCGTGGCCGCCGCGCTCTCGGCCGGGTTACTGATCACATCGGCCGGCGAACGGGTGGTGCGCCTGCTGCCGCCGCTCACCATCACCCCGGACGAAATCGAAGAAGGCTGTTCGGTTCTGCGCACCGTGCTGTCCCAGTGCGCGGGTTGACGGGGGCAGCGTCGCGACCCCCCGCCCAGAACCGGTGGACGAGTACAAGGAGGAGGATACCATGGCGTTCACGGTGGTGCTGGCATACTCGGGCGGGTTGGACACGTCGATCATCGTCCCCTGGCTGCGCGAGACCTACCACGCGGAGGTGATCTGCATCGCCGCGGACGTGGGGCAGGGTGCGGAGCTCAACGGGCTGGAGCAGCGGGCCAGGCAGCAGGGCGCCAGTGCGCTCGTGGTCGAAGACCTGCGCGAGCAATTCGTGCGGGAAGCAATCTGGCCGACGTTGCGGGCCGGGGCCATCTACGCCCGCAAGTACCTGCTCGGCACGTCCATGGCGCGGCCGGTGATTGCCCGCCGGCAGGCGGAGCTGGCGGTGCGCGTGGCGCTAACGCCCTCGCGCACGGCTGCACGGGCAAGGGCAACGACCAGGTGCGTTTCGAGCTGACCTACGCGGCTTTCGCGCCGGGCATCAAGGTGATCGCGCCGTGGCGGGAGTGGACCATCAAGTCGCGGGAGGACGCGATCTCGTACGCGGAGGCGCGCGGCATCGCGCTGACGGTCACCAAGGAGAAGATCTTCTCGCGGGACCACAACCTGTGGCACATCTCCCACGAGGGCGGCCCGATCGAGGACCCCGCGTGGGAACCGAGCGAAGACCTGTTCATGCTGACCCGGTCGCCGGAGGCGGCCCCGGATCGCCCCGAGTACGTGGAGATCGGCTTCGAGGCGGGCTATCCGGTGGCCATCAATGGTGAGCCGTTCGGGCCCGTCCAGCTCATCGAGGTGCTGAACGAGCTGAGCGGACGGCACGGCATCGGGCGTGCCGACATCGTCGAGGACCGGTTCGTAGGCATGAAATCCCGCGGCATCTACGAGACTCCGGGCGGGACGCTGCTCTACACCGCACACCGCGAGCTGGAGCAGCTGGTGCTGGACCGGCGCGCCCTCGCCCTGAAGGACCAACTGGCGCAGCGGTATGCCGATCTCTGCTACGAGGGCAGGTGGTGGACCACGGAGCGGGAAGCCCTGGACGCGCTCGTGGACACCACCCAGCGGCGGGTCACGGGCTCGATCAGGCTCAAGCTGTACAAGGGCAACGCGATCATCGCCGGCCGCCACAGCCCGCTGGCGCTCTACGACGAGAAGCTCGCCTCCTTCTCATCGGAGGGCTATGACCACGCGGATGCCGCGGGCTTTATCCGGCTGGTCTCCATCCCGACCGCGGCGGAAGCGCAACAGCGCCGGCAGGAGGCGCAACTGCTGGGCGGCGCGGCACCGGCCGTTCCGAAGGCGGCATCCCGACCGGAGTTTTTCGACTGATGGAGCGGCACCAGCCGGCCGGCGAGTCCGCCGGGAGCGGTGAGCACCGCCTGTGGGGTGGGCGCGTCGCTGCGGGCCCGGCCGCTTCGCTCGATGACCTGAACCGCAGCCTGCCGGTGGATCAGCGGCTGTGGGCGGAGGATGTGGAGGGCAGTCAGGCCTGGGTGCGTGCACTGCAGGGCGCCGAAGTCCTGGACGCGGCGGAGGCGGGGAGCCTGATCGCTGGCCTCCAGCGTGTGGCCGGACGGCTGGCCGCGGGGGCCGCCGAGGACGCGCACGACGAGGACATTCATACGCTCGTCGAACGGTTGCTGTACGAAGAAGTGGGCACGCTCGCGGGCAAATTGCACACCGGCCGGTCGCGCAACGACCAGGTCGCCACCGACAGCAGGCTGTGGGCCCTGCGTGCCCTGCGTGCCCTGGCGGCCGCCGTACGCGCACTCCAGGGCGCGCTGCTGGAGCAGGCAGAGGCGCACCTTGACCTGCTGATGCCCGCATACACCCACCTGCGGCGGGCGCAACCGACGCGCGCCGCGCACTGGCTGCTCGCGCATTTCTGGGCTTTTCAGCGCGATCGCGAGCGTATCGTGCAGGCCGCCGAGCGCGTGGCGCGGCTTCCACTCGGCTCGGGGGCGATCGCAGGGGCGGGATTCCCGGTGGACCGGAATGCGCTCGCCGCTCAGCTCGGCTTTGTCGCCGTGGCGGAGAACTCGATCGATGCGGTGGGAGACCGCGACTGGGTCGCAGAGCTGGCATTCGTGGGCACGCTCGGGGGAGTGCACCTCTCGCGCCTGGCGGAAGACCTGATCCTCTTCTCGTCGGACGAGTTCGGTTACGTCGCCCTGCCGGACGCGTATACCACCGGTTCCAGCCTGATGCCGCAGAAGCGCAATCCGGACGGACTCGAACTCGCGCGTGGCGCGAGTGCCCGCCTGCTGGGCGAGTTGACCGCGGTACTCGCGCTCCTGAAGGGCCTGCCGTCCGGGTACAACAAGGACCTGCAGGAAGACAAGCGCATTCTGTTCACGGTTGTCGACACCCTGCAGTTGCTGTTGCCCGTCACCCGCGAGACCATCGCCGCGCTGGTCTGGCGGGAGGACCGCCTGGCCGCGGCGACTGCTGACGAATCCCTGCTGGCTACCGACCTGGCCGACGAACTGGTACGTCGCGGTCTGCCGTTCCGGGAGGCACATCACGCCGTGGGCCGCCTGCTCCGGATCGGCGAGCGAGAAGGGAGCCCGGTGACGGAGCTGGCACCGGAACGCTGGGCGGAGGCCCACCCGCTTTTCCTCCAACCCTCTCTGCCGGCGTTGTCGGCGACCGCGTCCGTTGAGGCGCGGTGCGCGTCGGGCGGATCCGCCCGCCCGGCAGTCATGGCCCAGATCGCACAGGCGCGCGCGGTCCTCGCCGACTGACGGAGCGCGCACGTCGCAGCTGCCGGGCGTCCGGGCGGGGAGATGCCGATCCAAGCTGGAAGCGGACGTCGATCCGCGCTCACAAGCTGCTTTTGCACACCCTCGGGCCGTCGCCATATCTTGATGCGATCATGCCCCCGGCGAGCACCCGTGGACACACCCGAGGCGAACATGGCACGGTTGGCAGCTGCACCGGTGATGCCGGATCCGGCCGCGGCCGAGGCTGGATACTGACGTGACCGATCGGGAAGCGCAGAAGCGCCTGGCCGCGGGGCGAGCGGTTGATTTCGTGCAGTCCGGAATGCGTCTCGGACTGGGCACAGGCTCGACCGCTCGTCTCGTCACCGAACTGGTCGGGGCGCGGCTCCGTGCGGGGGAGCTGCGCGATATCGTCGGCGTGCCCACCTCCCGGGCCACGGCCGCGCTGGCCCGCGAGCTCGGCATCCCACTCAGCACGATCGACGACACGCCCGCCCTCGACCTGGCCATCGACGGCGCCGACGAGTTCGATCCGCAGCTCGATCTGATCAAAGGGATGGGCGGGGCATTGCTCTGGGAGAAGATCGTCGAGCGGGCGGCAAAGCGTCTCGTCATCGTGGCCGACGAGAGCAAGCGCGTGAACCTGCTGGGCACCCGCTCGCCACTACCCGTGGAGGTGGTGCCGTTCGGCTGCCGCACGGTCGACACGTTCCTGCGCTCGCTCGGTGCCGCGGCGGAGCTCAGGCAGAACCAGGACGGCACCCCTTTCATGACGGATGGCGGCCACTACATCATCCACTGCCGTTTCGCCGGCGGGATTCCGGATGCCGCCGCGACCGAGCTGACCCTGGCGCGGCGCCCCGGGATCGTGGAATCGGGGCTGTTCATCGGCATGGCTACCACCGTGGTGGTGGCCGGGGACGGAACCCTCGAGGTGCTGGAACGCCCATGACCATCAAGATCGCTCCATCCATCCTCTCCGCCGACTACGCCCGCCTGGCGGACGCGGTGGCCGCAGCCGAAGCGGGCGGCGCCGACTGGATCCACGTCGATGTGATGGACGGGCATTTCGTGCCCAATCTAACGGTCGGCCCGCCGGTCATCGCCGCCCTGAAGAAGGTCACGTCGCTTCCGCTCGACGTGCATCTCATGGTGGAACGGCCGCACACCCTGATCCAGGCCGTGGCCGCGGCTGGTGCCGACTATATCACCATTCACCAGGAAGCGACCGTGCACCTGCACCGCAACGTGCAGTGGATCCGGGAGCTGGGTGCACGGCCGGGGATTTCTCTCAACCCGGCGACTCCCCTTGCCACACTCGACGAGATTCTGCCATACGTCGATCTGGTGCTGTTGATGACCGTGAATCCGGGGTTCGGCGGGCAGGAGTACATCCCCACCAGCACGGCCAAGATTGCCGCCCTCCGGCAACTTCTGGACGCGCGCAGCCTGTGGGGAGTGGAGCTGGAGGTGGACGGCGGGATCGCCCCCGAGACCGCCGGCGAGGTAGCAGCCGCGGGCGCGACGGTGCTCGTGGCGGGTGCTGCCATCTTCAACGAGCATGCCCCGGTCGCCGAGAACATCGCGCACCTGCGCCGGCATGCCCGGGGCTGACGCCGTCTGCGCGGCCAGCTAGATTGCGCTTCCGAGCCCGAGTGGCGGAATGGCAGACGCGGGGGACTTAAAATCCCTAGCCGGCAACGGCGTGTGGGTTCGACTCCCACCTCGGGCATGGCATCAGGCACGGACAACCACTTCTCAAGCGAGTGAGCCATGAAAGCTGCCGCCCTGCTCGGGCTGATCCTGGGGGTTTGCGTGGCCCGGCCGGGAGCCGCCCAGACCACTTACGTTGACTGGGTATCAGGAAAGACCGGCGAAGGGTTCGATGCCGTCCACACCATGGCCAAGCCGCCCGCCCGGGCTGCCCTGGCCGCTTTGTGCCTGCCGTCGGGCGTGGGTGTGCGGATCGAATTCGGCAAAGCCTTTGGCTCGGCCGCGGACAACTCCGTGCGGGTTAGCTACCAGTTCGACACGTCGCCGGGGCAGGCTCCCGCCAACTGGCCGCTCTCATTCGGCGGCAACACCACGGCTCAGATTCCGGGGTCCCGGGTGCGGCAGTTCGCCAGCAAAGGCAAGCCGGCGAACGAGGTGAGCATGAGGGTGATCGATCCGTTGAGCGGCGAGCCGGTGGACTTCGTGTTCAGCATGAAGGGCTTCGCCGATGCCCTGGCCGCGCTCCCCTGCGCCAAGGGTTACTAGTCGCGCGGGATCCGGAGTGATCCGTCATAGGGTTGCTCCGGAGCACGACTTGCACTACTGTTCGTGCTGCGGATCCTGATCCGCGTTTGACAACCACAGAGCCGAACACGCGGCACTCGCCGCGCGGCGGGGGACCCATTTCATGGGGTGAATCCGGCAACAGGAGCCGGAGGGGGACTTCCTTCCCCCAACCCGACAGCTAACCCCGCAGGCACGAAAGGAAGCGTGGATCCATGTGGATCTCCAACACGCAACGTCGCCCGCGCGGGCGGGGGTGAGCCATGCACCGCATGCTGCTCATCACCGGCTCGGAGCTGCTTTCCGACCGACGTCTGCACCAACTGATCTTCCGGTACACCGGCAGCGCGCGTGAAACGCGCGTCATCGTGCGGCGGATCCGGCGGGCCATGCGCCGCGGTCGGATTCAAAGCTGCATGATCCAGTCGGCTCCACCCCGGGAACCCACCACCGGGGAAGGACGCTGGCGAGTGCTGGTGAGCTACCTCGACCTGCAACCGCTGTCCGCCACGCACGGCTGAGGTATTGCCCGGCGCGGCCCGTCCCTCGCGCTCTCGAGGGACGCGGCCGCGCCGGTTCCGGATCCCGCTCGGTTGCTGCACCCCTGCCGCCCGGCATAGCTTCACCGCCATGTGTATCATCCTGCTCACGCTCGGGATGGCCGGCTTCGGACTTCGGCCGGGACGCCCCGGCCGTCCTGGTTTCCGCGCTCGCGTGGCATGATCCGGGTGACGTTCCTGGGCACCGCTGCCTCCCGGCCGACCGTCAGCCGGAACGTGACCGCGCTGCTGGTGCAGCGGGGCGGGGAGCCGTTGCTGTTCGATTGCGGCGAGGGCACGCAGCGGCAGATGAAGCGCTTCGGCACCGGGTTTGGGGTGAACGACGTCTTCATTACCCACCTGCATGCCGATCACTTCCTGGGCATCACCGGGC
>VEPF01000436.1 GCA_012027055.1 Gemmatimonadota bacterium
CTTCTGCAGGGAGGGCTTGGTGTGCTCCTCCAGCCATGGCTCAACTCGTTGAGGGAAGGCGCGAACGTGGGCACCCCGAGGGAGACGGGCGGTGTGGCTCTTTTCCTGGTGGGGCTTATCGGCATCGGGGTCTCCCCGCTCCTGGGGATCGGCCTGGGCATCCGCAACCTGGCGTCGGGATTCCACCTGGCCTCTCCCGCCGACCGCAGGCGGGTCCTCTGGCTGGTGGCCGGGGTCTCCGCATCCGGGTGGATGGTCCTGGGATCGGTGCTCGGGGGATTCCTGGCCGTGCTGATGGATCTCCCGGACCGGGTCGGCGACATCTTCGTCGTGCTGCTGGTCCTGGCTCCCGCCGTCCTGGTGGTCGGCTGTGCGGTCGCCATCTTCTACGCCGGCTCCCTGGACCCTGGCCTGGTCCTGCGGCGCAGCACCGTCTATGGCGCCCTGGGTGCCCTGGGGCTCCTCCTCTTCGCTGGCCTGGAGGAGGTCCTCTCCTCCTGGGTGGCCCTCCGCCTGGGCCTCCCGGGGCTGGTGGGCTCGCTCCTGGCCGGGAGCCTGGCGGCGGGCGTCATGATCCCCCTCAGGAAGCCCGCCGAACGAATCGCGTCCCGCGTTCTCCCGGGCCAGGAGCGGCAACCGGCGCGATAGGACATGCGGGACCGGGCCCGGATGGCGGCCACGGAGGTGATGCAATGCGTATCGCATTCCGGATGACGGTTGCTCCGGAGCACGCCGCAGAGTACGAGACCCGCCACCGGCCCATCTGGCCGGAGCTGGAGCAGACCCTGCTCGCGCACGGTGTGAGGACGTACTCGATATTCCTGGAACGGGCCACCGGCGATCTGTTCGCGTACGCCGAGGTCGACAGCCTGAGTGCGTGGGAGGCAGTGGCGGAGACGGAGGTCTGCCGCCGCTGGTGGCGCTACATGGCGCCGCTCATGACCGTGAACGACGATCTCAGTCCTACCACCCGCGCGCTGGACGAGGTGTTCCACATCGAGGCCGACCCCGCCCGTTAGCGCTGGGCGCGGCTCAGATCCAGCTGCGGCGGCGGAAGTCGCGGAGCGTCTCGGCCCAGCGCGCCATCTCCTCGGGCGTGCCGAACGACACGCGGTTGTAGCGGGTCATGGGCGGGAAGGGCCGGCCCACCAGGATGTCCCGGGCGCGCATCCGCTCGATGAAGGCGGGCAGTTCGCCCTGGACCTGGTGCATCAGGAAGTTGCCGTGCGAGGGGAGGTGCTCGATGCCGAGCTCGTCGAGCGCGGCTTCGGCCAGGCGCTGCGACTCGGCGTTGGTGCGGAGCGAACGTGCCACGAACGCGTCATCCTTCAGGGCGACCAGTGCGGCGGCCAGCGCGCAATGGTTGAGGTTGCTGAACTGCGTGAAGCGCCGGATGGCCGCGGCGGTGTCGGGGTGGGCGAGGCCGAAGCCGACGCGCAGCCCGGCGAGCCCGTAGACCTTGGAGAAGGTCCGCACCACCACCACGTTCTTCCGCGCCGCGATGTGCGGCAGCATGCTGCGGTATCCCGGCTCGGTGACGAAGTGGAAGTACGCCTCATCGACCGCCACCAGCACGTGCTCCGGCAGGCTCTCAATGAGCGCATCGACGGCGCTCGAAGGCGTGAGCGTGCCGGTCGGATTGTTCGGGTTGCAGATGAAGACCAGGGCCGGCCGGTCACCGGCGGCCGCGGCGCGCATCCGCTCCAGGTCATGCGCGTACGCCGGTGTGAGCGCCACCTTGACGACCTCGCCGCCGAACGGCTGGGCGTACTGCTCGACGTGCTCGAAGGTGGGATCCGGCAGGATGATCCGTCCGCCGCGCGCGGCCACGCTCTGCACCAGCATCTGCAGTACCTCGGTTGAGCCGTTGCCGAGCACCACGCTGGCGGGCGGCACCCCGAGCTGCGCCGCCACGGCCTCGGCCAGCTGGGCGCCGTAGCGTGGGTAGCGGTTGCCATCGACCAGGGCGTCGATGATGGCGCGGCGCGCCGACTCGGGCAGGCCGAGCGGGTTCTCGTTGGACGCGAGCCGCACCGGCCCGGCACCGCCGCGGGCGGGCGCGGTCGCCTCGGCCGCGAGCGGGAACGGGAACAGCGAGGGCGCCGCGAGGGCGGCGGCCGCACCGGCGCGCAGGAAGGAACGACGTCGCATGGGAGACCCGCCTGTGGTTGAGCTGGGTTGCCTCGGCCGCGGACCAGCAATGACTGCGGCGGCGGCGGGCGGAAAGCAAGGGCGGCGCAGCCGGCACCGGTCGGCGCCAGCGGGACCGGACCTTGCATGAGGGTGTGATGTTACCTTGATGTGGCTGCGCCCCCGGCCGCGGCGGCCGGGCGGGAAGACCGAACTGCGCGAGGTGAGGCATGCCATCGAGAACGCTGGCAGTCGCGAGCGCGATCGTGACCACCTGGGCCGGCGCGGGCGCGGCGGCCGGGCAGCAGCCGGTGCCCGCGCAGCCCCGGCAGCCGGCGCACGCGATCTACATCGAGGCTGGCGGCCTGCCGGCCTTCGAGGGGGCGCCCTATTCCCTGAACGTCGAGCAGCGCCTGATCCCGCACACCTTCCTGCGAGTGGGCGCATTCTTCGGCCCGGTGGACAGCCGGATGACCACCAAGCTGCCCATCCTGCTGAGCTACGTCACGCCGGGGGCAACCCACAATCTCGAGGTGGGCGCAGGGGTCCGCTGGGACGTGGCGGGGGCGAGCAGCGATGAGGTCAGCCTGGCCGCCACGGTCGGCTACCGGTACCTGGAGCTGCCCGGCAGTGCGCTGCTCCGGGCGGGCCTGAACTTCGACATCCACAGCCTGAGCGGCGGGTCCGACGCCTGGCGGTTCGGACCCTGGCCGTCGCTCAGCATCGGCTTCGCGTTCTGACTCCCGGAGGCGGCTCAGGCGAGCGCCTTGCTGGCACCGCCTTAGCCGCGGTAGTTTCGCCGCAACAGGTATGAATTCTGGTCGGGCACCGGTGCGCCCGGGCCGGACCGGAGTTCGCTCGCGATCCAATCCCCCGGAGGTGCGCCGCGCCGATCGGCGCAGCCTCGACAGCCGGAGGTCACTCATGCAGCTCGCAACACGGTACCCGCTGGTCCTGCTGTTCGGGCTCACCCTGCTGGCGGCTGCCGGTCCCGCACAGGGGCAGGGCGGCGCCGCCCCGCCGCCCGCGCGGAAGATTCCGGGCATCACGGTCGCGGACCCGGTGCCCGGTGCGTGCGTGGACTGCCACGTGAACCGGGTGGCGGAGAACCTGGACGTGCGGCTCAGCACGATCATGCGGAACTGGAACACCGCGGTGGACTCCACGCTGTTCGCGCGCGTGCAGCACACGGCGCCCGAAGGCGCGACGCTCACGGGCCGGCATCCGCGGCTCGACCCGGAAGTCTACCAGAGCGTGCCGGCGAACTGCCTGGAGTGTCACCACCGGGCTTCCCGGCGGGCGCCGCCGTTCATCCGGCTCATGCACGCGATCCATCTGCAGGGTGGGGAAGCGAACCACTTCCTGACCATGTTCCAGGGCGAGTGCACGCTCTGCCACAAGCTGAACCCGGCCACCGCGGCTTGGCAGGTGCCGAGCGGACCGGAGAAGTAGGCGCGGCCGGCTGGATGGCGACGTCGCGCCAACCCCCGCACGAGTCGGTGGCGGATCCGTCATGCCCGTCCGGAGGCGTGGACGTGCTCGGCCGAAGGGGTCGGCACGTTTCCCGGTCACAGTTCAGGAGGCTTTCATGAGCGAATCGCGCGGGGTAGGCAGGCGAGCCGCAACCGCGGGGCTGGTGGCGATCTGGCTGGTGGCCGGCTGTGGTGGCGAGGACACCGGGGGCGCCGCGTCGGCGGATACCCGTCCGGCGGATGCTGCGGCGGTGGCCGCACCGGCCGGGAGCTTCGATCCCTGCACACTGCTGACCGCGGACGAAGTGACCGCGGCCTTGGGATGGGCGGTGGCGGGGACGCAGCCGTACCCCGCGCCGAACGGTCTGGGGCACTGCAAGTACAGCGGGGCCCAGGGCAACGCGGTGCTGCCGCCGGAACAGGCGGATGCCGGCCTTGGCGTCTGCTTCACGAACTTTCCCTGCAGTAGCCTGCCGGCCTACCAGACCAGCGCGGAAATGGCCGATGCCCGCGTCGCGCAATACCCGAAGGAAGGCGTGTACGCCGACCTCAAACCGGTCGTGAAGCCGCTCGAGGGAATGGGAGTGCCGGCGATCGAGCACGAGCTGGGCGGGCTGCGCACGGTGGAAATGGCGATCGGCGGGGGCACGCTGGCCTACGTGGAGACCTGGGGCTCGCCGGAGGTCACCCGCGGTCTGGCCGAGAAGGTGCTGGCGCGCGCGCAGGCACGCTGATCGCCGCCGGACCGTGATTGGGGCTGGCGCCCGGCCGGTTTCGGCGCCATCTCAGGAGGGTTGTCCGGCTCCGGGGCAGCTGGCTGCCCGGGCCGGCCGCATTCACTGGCCGCGCCGATGCCTGACGAGATCCGGGTTCTGGTCATCGATGATGAAGCGCCCATCCGGCGAGCGGTATCGAACGCGCTCGTCGCGGACGGCCTGTCCGTTTCCGAAGCGGGCACGGCGCGGGAGGGGCTGGATCTGGCAGCGGCGGAGCGTCCGGCACTGATCATCCTGGACCTGGGCCTGCCGGATGGTTCGGGGATCAACGTCTGCCGTGACCTGCGCGGGTGGTGCCGCGTGCCGATCATCGTCCTGTCCGCGCGTCACTCCGACAGTGAGAAGGTGGCGCTGCTGGATGCGGGCGCGGATGCCTACGTCACCAAGCCGTTCAGCGCCAGTGCGCTGCAGGCACGGGTGCGCGCGCAGCTCCGGCGCGCGGCGGCGGCGCCGGCGGATGGCGGCCGGGGTGAGATCGAGATCAATGGCCTGCGCCTGGACCTGGCGCGCCGGTCGGTGGGACGCGGCGCGCGTGAGATTCACCTCACGCCGACCGAGTGGGACCTGTTGCGCGAGCTGGTGCGGCACGCGGGGCGCACGCTCACGCACCGGCAGTTGTTCGCGGCGGTATGGCCGCATTCCGGCGGCGACGCGCAGGCGTACCTGCGCGTGCACATCTCGAACCTGCGCGGCAAGATCGAGGTCGATCCGGTCCGGCCGCACCTGGTACTCACGGAGCCCGGTGTTGGCTACCGATTCCGGTCGCTCGACTGAGGCGGGAGCGGAGCGCCGGCGGCTGACTGCCGATTTCGCGCTGGCGATCGGGCTGTTGGCGCTGGTGACGGTCGGCCTGGTGGCCCTGCGCGCGCGCCTGGACAAGGCGCACGTGGCGCTGGCCTACCTGCTGCTGGTGCTGGTGGCGAGCGCGTGGCGCGGCCGGGCAGTGGGTTTGACTCTGGCCGTGCTGTCGTTCGTGTGCTTCAACTTCTTCCTGATCCCGCCCTACCACACCCTCGCCGTGGCGGACCCGCTGGACTGGCTGGCGCTCGTGGTTTACCTGATCACCAGCCTGGTAGCGGCGCAGTTGCTGTACCGGGCGAAGCGGGAGGCCGCGGCGCGGGCGCAGCTGCTGGCGGAAGCGGAACGAGCCCGCGCGCTGCGGGAAGCGGACCGGCAGAAGGACGCCCTCCTGGCGTCGGTATCCCATGACCTGCGCACGCCGCTTACCACGATCACGGCCCTCGCGAACGAGCTCCGGCTCGCCGGCGACGACCGGGCCGCGACCATCGAGCTGGAGGCGGCCCGTCTCAACCTGCTGGTCACGGACCTGCTGGAGCTTTCCCGGCTGAACGGCGGGGTGCTGCAGCTCCAGCTGGAGGCCAATGCCGCGGATGACCTGCTGGGCAGCGCGCTCGAACGGCTGGCGGGTGCCCCACGGATCGGCGACGTCGATGCCCGCCTGGAACAGGCCGAGCCGCTGCTGGGCCGGTTCGACTTCACTCATTCATTGCGCGCGCTGGTCAATCTGATCGAGAACGCGCTCAAGTACTCGCCACCCGGGCAGCGGGTCGAAGTGGTCGCGGGGCGCTGGGGCAACCGCCTGGTCTTCACGGTGAGCGATCGCGGCCCGGGCATCCCGCCCGAGGATGCGGCCCACGTCTTCGATCCGTTCTTCCGCAGCGCCGGGCGCACGCCGGATGTCACTGGCACCGGCCTGGGCCTCACCATCGCGCGACGCCTGGCCGAGGCCCAGGGCGGAGCGTTGCGCTATCAGCCGCGCGCGGGCGGCGGCAGCGTCTTTTCCCTCGAGCTGCCGGCCCTCGATCTTCCCCCCAGCCCCGAGTCTTGATGGAATCTTGATGCGGCGCCGCCGCGTCTTTGTGCGTTCTTTCCCGGCACGGCAGCAGCTTGGATTGCGAAGGGCCATGGCTGCGAATCGGCACGGGAAGGGAGCATGGCGGCTGCACGCTGGAAGAGAGCCCTGCTGGGCAAGCCGCGGGACATCGGCAACCCGCGCACGTTCCACGCGATCGCCCTGGTCGCGGTCCTCGCCTGGGTCGGCCTGGGCGCGGACCCCCTGTCCTCGTCGGCGAACGGGCCGGCCGAGGCATTCCGCGCGCACGGCTCCCACGCCTACCACGCGGTAGCGCACGCGCTCGCCACCACGCTCACGGTGGTCACGCTGTCACTGGCCTACTCCCGCATCATCCAGCAGTTCCCCTTTGGCGGCGGCGGTTACACCGTCGCCACCGAGCTGCTCGGACCCGGATTCGGAGTGGTCTCGGGGGCTGCCCTCCTGGAGGTGTACGTGCTCACGATCA
>VEPF01000424.1 GCA_012027055.1 Gemmatimonadota bacterium
CCGCGCCGCGCTCCAGTGCGCGCTCGTGATGGCCGCGCTCCTGCTCCAGCGGCCGGCCCACGCGCGGACCCTGATGGGCGCGGCCGCCCTGGTGCTGCTCGTGCTGCAACCACTGAACGCGCTCGACGCAGGGTTCCAGCTCTCCTTCGCGGGTGTGGCCGGCCTGCTCGCCTACCGGCGCCGGCTCATCGAATTGCTGCCGGAAGGCATGCCCGCGCCGCTCCGCGACGGGCTCGGCACCGGCATCGCGGCCACCGCCGCCACTTTCCCCATCGCGGCGCTCCATTTCGGGCAGTTCGCGCCCGTCGGCCTGTTCGCCACCATTGTCGCCTCGCCGCTGGTGGCGCTCGCGCTCCCGGGCATCGCACTGCTGCTCCTCTTGGGTCCGGTCGCGCCGGCCTTCGCGGCCTGGATCGCTCCTGGCGTCGAGTTGCTGCTCGGAGGATTCCTGGCCGTAGCACGGGCCGCGGCCGCGGTGCCGGGAGGCCATTTCGCGATCGCGTCCAGCACTCTGGCCGCGCTGCTGATCGCCGCCGCCGCCGCCTTGATCTGGTGGGCGCACTTGCGCGCGGCCTGCCCCCTGCCTGCAGCCGACCGTCCGGCGGCAACGACCCGCAACCGGACCACGAAGGTCCTGCGGGCATTGCAGGCCGGCGCGGCCGCTCTGGCGCTGCTGGCCTGGACACCCCGGCTGATCCCCACCGCCGGCGCCGTCGAGCTCCACTTCATCGACGTCGGCCAGGGCGATGCCATCGCCCTTCGCACCCCCGCGGGGCGCTGGCTGCTGGTCGATGCCGGGGTACGCACCGACCGCATGGACATGGGCGCCCGGCGCGTGGTCCCCTATCTTCTCCGCCAGGGCGCGCGCCAGCTCGACGTGCTGCTGCTCACGCACGCAGACGCCGATCACATCGGCGGCGCCGTGAGCGTCCTGCGCGCGCTGCGCGTAGGCACGGTACTCGATCCCGGCGTGCCCGGTGGCACCATGCAGTACCTCCAGACGCTGCGCGCGGCCGCGGCCGAGCCGGCCCGCTGGTTCGCTCCGCGCGCCGGCGACCAGCTCGCCATCGACGGCGTGCTGCTCCGCTTCCTGCACCCGGTCGCATCCATGGCTGAGGCCTCGACGGATCCCAACGATCACAGCCTGGTGTTCCGCCTCAGCTTCGGCGGCTTCGCCGCGCTTTTCCCGGGAGACGCACCCCAGCACGTGGAAGCCGGGCTGGCCGCCGATCTGGGCGCTGGTCTCGCCGCTCAGGTTCTCAAGGTCGGCCACCACGGCAGCCGCACCGCCACGGCGCCCGCTCTGCTCGACGCCGTGAATCCCCGGCTCGCCATCGTCTCCGTCGGGCGCGACAACCGCTACGGGCACCCCGATCCGGACGTCCTGGACCGCCTCGTACACCACGGTGCGCGCGTGCTTCGAACCGACCAGCACGGGAGCATCGTCATCCGCGCCTGGCGCTCCGGCCGCGTCCAGCTGGGGACGGCCCGATGATCCCGCGCCGGCTGCGCCCCGTCTTGGGCACCACTGTCCAGGCCCCGCCCCTGCCGCTTCCGGATGGGGTGGACGTACGCTCCGGCCGGTGGGTGACGGTGCTCGGTGGGCTCTTCACCGGGACAGGGCCCGCGGCCGCCGTCACCCTGGGGGAGACCATCATCGTGCACCCCGAGGCCCCGCTTAGCGCGCGCCTCCTGCGGCACGAGCTGGAGCACGTCCGGCAGTGGCGGGAACACCCCTGGTCGTTCCCCTGGCGCTACGCCTGGAGCCAACTCCGCCACGGCTACCGCCACAACCCCTACGAGGTTGCGGCCCGCGCCGCGGAAACCGACTATCCCGACACCTGAACTGGACCGCCGCGTCGAACCGCCGGCACCCGGGCCGGAGTCCGGCGCGCCACCGCCCGGAGAGATCCCCGTGAGTCAACCGGTAATCACCATCGATCGCCACATCATCGAGCAGGAACGCAGGAACCCGGGAGCCACCGGCGCGTTCAGCAACATCCTCTACGACCTGGCCTTCGCCGCGAAGATGATCTCACGCGAAGTGAACATGGCCGGCCTCGTGGACATCCTCGGCGGTACCGACGAGCGCAACATCCACGGCGAGGAGGTGCAGAAGCTCGATGCGTGGGCCAACGAGGTGATCTTCAAGGCCCTCGACCACGGCGGACACCTGGCCTGCATGGCGTCGGAAGAGGCCGAGGACTTCATCCCCATCCCGGACCGCTTCCCGACCGGCAAGTACGTCCTGCTCTACGATCCGCTCGACGGCTCGTCCAACATCGAGGCCAACGTCTCGATCGGCACCATCTTCTCCATCCATCGCAAGATCACCTCCGGCGAGCGCGGCCAGCTGCAGGACTGCCTCCAGCCCGGCCACTCCCAGGTGGCCGCCGGCTACGTCGTGTATGGCTCGTCCACCATGCTGGTCTACACCACCGGTCACGGCGTCTTCGGTTTCACCCTCGATCCTTCCATCGGCGAGTTCCTGCTCAGCCACTCGTCCGTCCGCACGCCCAGCCCGGGCCGCCGGATCTACAGTGTGAACGATGGCAATTACACGAATTGGTCTGCGGGACAGAGAGCTTTCTCCGACTACCTCCGCGGCCTCGATCCCGCCAACCCCAAACCGTTCGCCTCCCGCTACACCGGTTCCCTGGTCGCTGACTTCCACCGCAACCTGCTCTATGGCGGCATCTTCATGTATCCGGCCGACACCACGAACCCGCGCGGCAAGCTGCGCCTGCTCTACGAAGCTGCCCCGCTGGCCTTCATCGCGGAGCAGGCGGGCGGGCGCGGCTCGGACGGATACCGGCGCATCCTGGACATCGAGCCGCAGCAGCTGCACGAGCGCACGCCCGTGTATCTGGGTTCGAGCGAATGGGTGGAGCTGGCGGAGCGCTACCTGGTTGGGAACCGGGGGCAGTCGGAAGGGGTTTAGGCCGCCGCCATGGGCGGGGCGCGGGGTTTGGAATCGCGGGCACTTTACGTCGCAAAACCAGGTCCGCGGGGGTGCGGCCCGATGCTTGACGCTGCCTCCCCGCGCCCCGTAATCTTGGTCCGCTGAAATCCGGGGCGACCCAACCGGTCGCACGCATTCCCGTCGAGATCGGGTCGCCATGTCGGCGCAAGCGAATGGGCTGAATGCTGTGGCCGGGCCGCGCGGTTGCAGGCGGTCGGGCCGGCGCGCCGGCCAGGCTCGGAAGACGCATGCCTCGGCGGCCGTCCCAGCTGTTGGGCCGGCCGTGCTCTCGTACCCTCAGACACAGGTAGCCTCCCCGTTATGAAGAGATACCGCTGGCTGTACGTCCTGCCCCTGCTGCTTGGCCTCGCGGTGTCCGCGACGCAAGCGTTCGCGCAGGGCGTTACCACGGGCGCAATCACCGGGACGGTCACGGAATCGACCGGTGAGCCCATCGTCGCCGCCGAAGTGCGGGTGACGAACCGTGCCACAGGTTACACCTCAACCGCGCTGACGCGCAGCAACGGCCTGTACCTGGTGCCCGGCCTCGAGGTCGGCTCCCGCTACACGGTCAACATCTCGCGCATCGGCTATCAGGCGTTCGAAGTCGGCAACGTGGTGGTGACGCTGAACCAGGCCACGCGCGTGGATGCCAGGCTGGCCACGCAGGCGGTGCAGGTGGCCGGACTCGAGGCGGTCGCGACCCGCACCGAGGTGTTCAGCCCCACCCGCCAGGGCATCGGCACGACCGTGACGGACTCGGTCCTGCGGCGCGCCCCGACGCTCTCGCGCGACTGGCTGGACCTGGTCAAGGTGACGCCGCAGGTGATTCGGCCGCAGGACGGCAACGGCCCGAGCGCCGGCGGTCAGTACAATCGCTTCAACAACTTCACGATCGACGGCGCGAACCAGAGCGACAAGTTCAATCTGGCCAGCTCGGGCGGTTCGCCGGGCAGCGCGGCGGGCGTGAAGACCATCTCGGTGGAAGCGATCAAGGAGTTCCGCGTCTTCATGTCGCCCACGGACGTGCGCCTGGGCAACTTCACCGGCATGCTGGTGAACGCGGTCACCAAGAGCGGCACCAACGAGTTGAAGGGCGGCGCGACGTTCACGTACCGCGACGAGTCGCTGGCGCACACGCCGAGCGATCCCGCGATCGTCAAGACGCCGTTCCAGGTGCAGCAGTACAGCGTGCAGCTGGGCGGGCCGATCATCAAGGACAAGCTGCACTTCTTCATCGCGCCCGAGATCCAGCGGCGTAACCGTCCCGCTTCCGGCCCCTATTTCGGGAGCACGGACCAGAACATCAACCCGGACAGCGTGAAGCGCATCTTCAGTGCTGCCAACGGGCTGGGCTTCGATCTGGGCAGCGGCGATCCCGTGGACCTCGAGAACCCGACCATGAACCTGTTCGGGCGCATCGACTACGCGATCAACGACAAGCATCGCCTGGTGTTCCGGCAGATCTACAATACGGCCACCGACGATGACTTCAGCCGCAACACGGGGACGTTCAACACCTCGCCGCTGACGCAGACGAGCGGGTTCCGGCTCAGCTCGAACAAGTACCAGCGCGAGCACGAGAACTTCTCCACGGTCGGCCAGCTGTTCAGCACGTTCAACAACGGCTGGACCAACGAGATCCTGGTCGGCTACAACAAGCTGCGGGATGAGCGCCTGGTGCCGCAGAAGGCGCCGGAGATGTCGGTGGCGGTCGTGCCGATCGGTGCCACCAACACCAGTCCGACCGCGGCGGTGACGTTCGGCACCGAGCAGTTCTCGCCGAACAACCTGCTCAAGCAGAACATCTTCGAGGTGACCGAGAACCTGACGATCCCCTTCTGGGCGCACACCTTCACGGTGGGCGGTCTGTTCGAGATCACCAACATGTACTACAACTTCGCGCAGCGGAGCTACGGGGTCTGGATCTTCCCGAACATCACCGCCTTCCAGAATCGCGCGCCCTCGGGCTACGCCTACGGCTACCCCAACAGCCAGAACTGGGGTGACGTGGCGGTGGACTTCGGCGTGCAGCTCTTCAGCTTCTACGCGCAGGACCAGTGGAACGTCAACCCGAAGCTGAACGTGAACTTCGGGTTGCGCGCCGACATGCCGCGCTTCGGCGACCAGCCGACCCGCAACGACACCATCGCCAAGCTGTGGACGGCCGGTGGTGGCAAGGGTTCGCTCGACACCTCGCTCATGCCCGGGACCCAGGTGCTGCTCTCGCCGCGCTTCGGCTTCAACTACGACGTGAACGGCGACCAGACCATGCAGCTGCGCGGCAACGTCGGTGTCTTCACCGGCGCCCCGCCGTACATCCTGCTGGGGAACGCGTACGCGAACACGGGCCTGGGCCTGGTGACGCTGTCCTGCACCGGCACGGGCGTGCCCACTTTCACGGCGGACGTGGACAACCTGCCGAAGTCCTGCGCGGGCGTGGCCACACCGGCCCCGGGAGCGGCGGGCACGGCCGGGATCAACACCAACGATCCGGACTTCAAGTACCCGCAGAGCTTCGTGGCGTCGGTGGGCGTCGACAAGCGGCTGCCGTGGGACGTGGTGCTGACCCTCGAGGGCCTGTATCGCCACGCGATCAACGGCGTGCTGGTCCGCGATCGGAACCTGAAGGGCCCGCGCACGTCTGGTAGCGGGTACTACACGGACAAGAACGGCCGCGTGCTCTACGCCGACACGATCAGCGCCAGCGGCAGCGTGACCAACACCAAGGCCCGCTACATCAGCGCGGTGCGCGGCGTGAACTTCTCCGAGGGCATCATCGACGTCACCAACCAGTCGAAGGACTACAACTACACGCTCTCGGCGCAGCTCTCGAAGCGATTCTCCGAGGCCTTCCAGCTGCAGGGCTCCTATACGTACATGAAGGCGATGGACATCCAGAGCCTGACCTCGGACCGCGCCATCTCCAACTTCCGCAATGGCGTGCAGTACGCAGGCAACTTCGACGACCTGGAGCCGACCACGTCGTATTTCTCGCGGCCGCACCGGCTGGTCCTGTCCGGGACCTACACCGCGCCGTGGAAGAGCACCGACCTGTCCTTCTATCTCGAGGGCATCTCCGGCACTCCGTATACCTACGTGTACAGCGGTGACATGAACGGTGACGGAGTCACCCAGAACGACCCGATCTACGTGCCGACCGATGCCACCAACGTCAACGAGATCAAGATCGGCACGACGGTGAACGGGTACACGCAGGACGTGGCTCTGGCCCAGCGCTTCGACATGTTCATCGACAAGCAGGACTGCCTGAACGAGCAGCGCGGCAAGATCATGGAGCGCAACAGCTGCCGCAGCCCGTTCCAGAAGCGCATGGATGTCTCGCTCCGGCAGTCGCTGCCGGAGATCGCGGCGCTGAAGGGACACGCCCTGGCACTGCAGCTCGACATGTTCAACTTCCTCGGCCTGCTCAAGGAGGACTGGGGCCGGCTCGAGCTGCCCACGCTGAGCAGCAGCTTCCCGCAGCAGGCGGTGCTCACCAGCTCCGGCACGAACCTCGGGCGTACCGCGGGCCCGCTCAACCAGTCCATGCCGGTGGTGGGCTTCAACGCCACGGTGGCGAACATGGCTGCCGCGGAGCCGCTGATCTTCCGCAAGCAGACGAGCGCGTCCAACTTCTACCAGGTGCAGCTGACGCTCCGCTGGTCGTTCTAGGCGCCTGGCAGGTTCCATGGAAGCGGGCCGTTACCGGTGGGCGGGAGCGGCCCGCTG
>VEPF01000099.1:0-3377 GCA_012027055.1 Gemmatimonadota bacterium
CCACCCCGCGGGCCAGCGCCCGCCCTGCCGTCCGGAACGACATGCCCCCTCCTTGGTTGGGCTCTGTCTTTCATGACGACACAGGCGCCGCCCCTTGCACACGCGGCCCATCACAACCCGGGCAAAACGAAGCGACCCCCCGGTCGTACCGGGGGGTCGCCTGGCGCGCGGCGGGCTGTTCGCCTCCTCAGTTTCGCCGCGGCGAGAGCACTCGCTCCATCACCACGCCCCAGCGCTCGCTCTCCTGCTCGGGCAGCTTCCGGCAGCGCAGCTTGCCGGTGCGCGCGGCCTCCCCGACGAGCTCGGCCCCGCGGTCGTCGCCCAGGCGGGTCAGCGCCTCGGCCAGGGTCTCCTGCACCGACTGGTCCTCGCAGACCTCGGCCATCATGCGCAGGTGGCCCCACGCCAGGCGGGCATCCTCCAGCCGGGTCGCGGCCTCGGCATAGTCGCGGATCCGCTCGCGCGCTTCGTCCAGCATCCCGCGCGCGATCGCCATCCACGCCAGCGTGCAGCGCGCCCGGATCACGGCCGGCGTCAGCCGCACCACCTTCTGGCAGATGGCCACTCCCGCGCCGTAACTGCCGGCGGACAGGAACGTGTCGATGGCGCGGTCGAAGTAGTGCAGCGCCCGCTGCCGCTGCCCGGCATCGAAGCACAGGTCCCCAGCCAGACTCAGGATGCGCCCGCGGTCCTCCGCCAGCTCGCTCTGCTCCGCCCGGCGCTCCATGGCCGGGAGCACGCGGTCCAGATCGATCACAGTGGACACCTGCCTCTCATCTGGAATGGCGCGTTCGCCCCGCTCGCCGCCCCACCACGAGCCGCAGAATCGTGCGGTCAGCCGCTCGTTCATGGTGCCCCCTTCTCCGAGCATTCACCCACGATCGTGGAGGTTTACGGAAGCCGGTCGCACCTGGTTCGGAGTGCGGCCACTACCAGCAGGAGAGGACCCCGCACGCATATTCCCTACCGCGCGCGCGGCCGGCCGGCAAAGCGGTTCATCCCTTTGCCGGCCATGTACTTGGGGATTTCGTCAGGGGAGTTCGCCCGGGCTCGCCCGGGCAACTGCTGCGCCTCCGCGGATACTTCCTGCAGGGTCTGCTACGGGAAGCAGGCGCCGCCCAGCCACTGCACCACCAGGTCCACCAGCTTGCCCCGCCCGGCCGAGAAATTGTGGTCGTCGGCCAGGAACGCGGCGGTGACCTGCCGCGCTCCGGCGGCCTGCAGCGCGTCGAGCAGCGGCTGCACGTGCTGGCCGGGCGGCGCCAGCCGGTCGTCGGCGCCGCCCACCAGCAGCCGCGGGCGTTTCGCCAGGCGGGCCGCGCCCGCCACCAGGTCGAGCGAATCGGCGTGCGCGATCAGGTAGTCGGCCAGGTCCGCCCCGGTCGCGCCCGGCGCGAAGCGGATAGGTGGCGAGGCCGCCTTCGTGGGCGCCTCCAGGCCCTCGATCAGGCCCGCGCGGAAGCCCGGGTTGTCCCGGGCGAGCCGCGCCTGCACGGCCGCGTTGGCCGGGGCGAGCGCGGCCACGCAGCGCACCCCCCGGTCGCGCGTTGCGGCCCCCAGCGCCAGGGCGCCACCCATGCTGTGCCCGACGACCGCGATCCGCGCGGCGTCCACACGCCACTCGCGCGCGGCGGCCGGCGAACGCAGCGCAGCCAGCGCCACCCCCACGTCCGCCACCGCGTTGGCGACGGAGAACGCGCCGGCGCTGCCCCAGCTGCCACGGTAGTGCAGGAGCAGCACGTTCCAGCCGGCCGCCTGCGCCGCCTCCGCGATGTCCAGGTTCTGCTGGTTCCCGGGATAACCGTGCAGCAGCAGCACGGTCGGGCGCGCGCCCGCTCCGGCCGCCCGGTACAGCAGCGCGTCCAGGTTGGCGTCGCCGCTCGGCAGCGACAGCCGCACCGTGTCCTGGGACGCGGCCTGGGCGGCCGGCAGGACCGCCGCGCATGCCGCCACCAGCGTGCTGATCAGGATTTTGCGCATGGTTCCTCTCGGGTTCAGCCGATCGCCCGGCGCTCGCGCCGCGGCTCGCTGCCGGCGCGGGCGGTTGGTGGGGCGCGGGGCCGGGCGTCCGGCCCGGACCCGCGCCTGCCGACCGTTACATCGGCCAGAGCCAGCCGAAGATGCCGGCCGTGAAGGCCGCGTAGATGAGGCCGTCGATGGTCTGCTTCAGGGCGGTGGTCCAGCGCACCTTGTACCAGATGGTGTTCTGCCATAGTGCGAGGCAGTAGCCGATGAACGCGGTGGCGCCGACGAAGCGGAACACCTGCAGGTACGGTGCGCCCGGGTCGAGCGCGCGCCCGGCGATGTAGGCCGCGAAGATGCTCACCACGATCAGGTATATGAACCACTGCACCAGTTCCTTCGCCATCCCGGGCGCCTGGTTGGCCACGATGGTCACGAATCCCACCGGCCCGGCCGCCCACTTGGCCTTGAACTCGGGCGTGCCCGCTTCCTTCAGGCCTCCGGCGCGCGGGAACATGTAGTTGCCGGGCGGGATGTGGAACGGGCGGAGCGCGTCGAGGATGGCAGCCTCGTCGGGCAACCCGAGGTAGTCATCGTTGTGGTACTTGAGCAGCATGTGGAGCAGCGAGCTGATCACGAACACGGCCACCGCGGACACCAGAATCGGTAGCCAGAGCGAGCGCACCGGGACCATCGCGACCTCCGGGGATAGGGTTGTGCGTGAAGCTGCGGTCGAAGCGCCGGCGACGGCGCGGTCAGTCAGCGCTCCTGCCCTTCGTCCAGCTCATCCAGCCAGCGCGCGATCACCGCGGAATCGGGCTCCACGCCGCGGTACCGGCGCAGCACGCCGTTCCGGGATAGGTGCTCCGGCATCTGCGAGCGCGTGCCGACGATCCGCCAGACGCCGTCCAGCCGCTTGAGGGAGAGCGTTTCCGGCGGCATGCCGAGCGGTTCCGCCAGGCGGTCGGGCCAGAGCGCGCCAAGCTCGTCGAAGGTGACCGCGAACTGCGCGGTATCCTCGGCCGCCAGCGTGGGATCGAGCGTGTAGCCGGTCACGATTACCGCGAACTCCGACACCGGCTCGTCGCTCCGGCACTGCTGCTCCGGGATGAAGCAGTAGAGCCGCGCCAGTACATCGGCGTACGGGTTCTCGAAGCGGAGCCCGGCCGTGTCCCACTGCAGCAGCAGCCTGACCACGTCCTCCGGCGCCCCCTGCTGCACCGCGGCCAGCTGCGCTGCCGGGTCCTGGCTTGCCAGCGGCGCTTCCTCCGGCGCGGTCCCTTCATACGTCGCGGGCTGCTGCTCGGCAGCGTCGGGTGCCCGGCCCCGCCCGCAACCGGCGAGCGCGCCCAGCACCGCGGCCCACACCAGGAGCGGCCCCAGCGCCCGGACGATCCCGGGGATGGCCGCGGGAC
>VEPF01000099.1:3387-6661 GCA_012027055.1 Gemmatimonadota bacterium
GGACGGGACCGGTCCCGCGGCCATCCCCGGGATCGTCCAGCGGCATTCCGCTCATGTCAGCCCTGCGCCTTGAGCATGGTGAGTGCCATCTTGAACGCCACGTGTGCCCTGACTGCGTGCGGCACTCCGGGCGGCAGCACGATGCTCTCCCCGCTCTCGACCCGGAAGCTCTCCTGCGCGATCCGGATCTCCGCCTCGCCGTCCAGCACCTGCACCAGCGCAATGTGCGGCGTGGTGTGCTCGCTCAACTCCTCGCCGGCCGCGAACGCGAACACGCTGATGTTGCCGCCGCCCGCCGTCGCCAGCTTGCGACTCACGATCGCGCCCTCCTGGTCCTCCACCAGCTCGGCCAGGCGGAACCCCGCATTCGTGTCGGTCATCTGATCCTCCGTGGTTACCGGATCACGCGCGCTCACGCGGACTCGGCTGCCGCTTGATGTCGAGCAGCTCGAGCACCGCCGGCAGCTCGGCCGCCGCCCGTACCTTCAGGCGGAGCGGGCGGCCCTCCACATAGGGCTTCGCGGCCATGAACTCATCCTTCAGGGCCTGCGGGATGCCCGACGCCAGCACTCGCGGCACGGCGCGCTCCCCGAACCGGAACGCGACCAGGAATTCGTCCTGGTAGTGGTTCAGGAAGCAGAGGTTCCGGCTGCCCTTGAACAGCTTCAGGTTCCAGCCGTACTTCGGCCCGTAGTACTTCCACTCGGGCCGCAGGTCGGCCGCCGCGTCCAGCAGGGCGCGGTACACCGGCCACGTAGCTCCGAGCCGCTGCCGGAGCTCCGCGTCGGCGGGTGGCTGCGGGGTCGGTTTCGCAATCGCTGCCATGCCTGCGCCTCCCGGCGGCCGTTCACCCGGGCTCGGCCAGCCTCGCCGTGTTGTCCAGCACCACGATCTTCTGCCAGATCTTGTTCGACAGGTTGGCCGCGAGCACCTCGATGTCGCTCACGGCCTCCAGCACCACCGGGTCGTTCAGGTGCTGCACGTGCAGGGCCGCGAGCTTGCTGCTGAGCGAGAGCAGCTCGGTACAGTAGTCCAGGTAGCGGGACAGCTCGAAGCGGGTGAGCCCGCGGTCCGGCGAGGACGGCGTGCGCGGTCCTTCCAGCAGCCGCTCCGGATCCTTGGTGAGCTGGTGCATGTCCACGATGTGGACGATGCTGCGGATGCGGTGCAGTTCGCGCAGCGCCACCCGCCGCTTCAGCCGCATCTCGAGGGTAAACAGGAACCACAGCGCCAGCGCCAGGAACACCACGTTCTGCACCGCCGACTCCGCCGCCGACAGGAACGTGCCCCAGAAGCTGAGGGCAGGCGCGTCCGACGGCCGCAGTTGCCCGGAGTGCGAGGCGACGTAGACCCCGAGCGCGATCACCAGTGCGATCACCAGGATGATGGCCGCCCCGGCGACGCCCCGCACCAGCCAGTTCGGACGTCTCGCCCGCAACAGCACCTCGCCCGTGCCTTTACCGATGTGGTGCAGTTGCACCGCGACGCGGCTCAGGCCCGACCCCGGGAAGCGCTCGCTGATGCGGTGCTCCAGCGTGGCGATCGTCTTCAGGATCTGCTCGAGCTGCAGCTCGGCGTAGACGTTGTCGGCGATCATTCAGATCTGCCACGGCTCGTCGGCGGTCGGGCCGTAGATCGAAGGCACCGGCACGTCGAGCAGGCGCAGGTAGACCGAGAGCTGTCCCCGGTGGTGGACCAGGTGGCTGATGTCCTGGCGCACGATGAATGCCCGCGGCGCGCTCATCAGCACCTGCGGTCCCGCCCTGAGCGACCAGGTCACCTGGTAGTCCTCGTCGCTCGCCGCCTCGATGGCGGCCCGCGCTTCCCGGACGTTGCGGTCGAAGACCGCGAGCAGCGTGTCGGTGCTCTCGTAGGTGTAGTTCGGCCCGCCGGCCAGGTCGAGCGAAGTCTCCTGGACGGCGTTGGTGATCCAGCCGGGCATCCAGGAGACCAGCTGCGCGAGGTGTCCCAGCGAGAACGACTTCGGGTGCGGCTGCCACTCGCCCCGGTCGGTGGGCACGCGCGCCAGCAGGCGGCGGGTGGTCGCCATCTCCAGGTCGAACTCGGGAAGCAGCACGTCGGTCATGCTCATGTTGTCTCCTCCCCGCCCGGGCCCCGCGCGCCCGCCGGCCCGGCCCAAAAGAGCGCGGAGCGCGCCCGCCCCGCGGGGCGAGAGCGCTCCGCCCGCCGCGCGCCAGCCGGGCGGCCGCGCGGCGGGATCGCCGGCTCAGCCGGTGGCCGTCACCGGCCGGATCCCCAGACCGGGCCGGTCGGGCAGCACCAGCTTGCCCTTCACCACCGTCACGCCCTCGAACGGGTCGTTGCCGATCAGCAGGTGACCGTCGAGGTCGGCGTAATCGACGAGCGGCGACAGGTGCGCGGCGGCGGTGATCGCGGCCGAGCTGGAGATCATGCAGCCCAGCATGGTCTTGAGGCCGAGCGCCTTCGCGATCTGGATCATGCGGTACCCCTGCAGGATGCCGCCCGCCTTGTCCAGCTTGATGTTCACGCCGTCGTACGCTTCCGCCAGACGCGGGATGTCTTCCGGCCGCAGGCAGGCCTCGTCCGCGAAGATCGGCAGGTCCACGCGCTCGCGTAGCCATTTGATGTCATCGAAGTTGGCGGCCGGCATGGGCTGCTCGATGAACTCCACACCCATGGTTTCCAGCCACTTGATCTTCCGGAGCGCCACGTCGCGGTTCGTCCAGCCCTCGTTGGCATCCACGCGCAGCGGCTTGTCCGTCACGCTCCGCACCGCCTCGATGGTGGCCTCATCCGTGTCCAGGCCCACCTTCACCTTCAGCACCGGATAGTCCGCAGCTTCCTGCGTCTTCTGCTTCGTGATCTCCGGCGTATCGATGCCGATCGAAAAGGTGGTGACCGGCGTGTCCGCCGGGTCCAGGCCGAACAGCGCGTAGATCGGCAGCCCCAGCCGTTGACCCACCCAGTCGAGCACCGCCGCGTTGATCGCGGCCTTGGCCGCCCACTCGCCCGGGAGCTGCTTCAGGATGGTGCGGTCGAGCTTGTCGAACTGCCGCGGGTTCGCGCCCACGATCAGCTCCTGCAGCCCGGCCACCGCCTTCTGCGCTCCGAGCGCGTCCTCGTGGTACCGGATGATCGGCGCCCCCTCGCCCACGCCCGTGATCCCGTCCGCTGTGTAGCGGACGTACAGGACGGCGCGGTAGTCGCTGGAGGACATGGGCGTGGTCCAGGTGTGCCGCAGCTTCACCCGGAAGACCTCGGTCCTGATGCCGGCTGGCTCGCTCATGGGGGT
>VEPF01000203.1 GCA_012027055.1 Gemmatimonadota bacterium
AAGCCGCCGCTCCAGTCGCGCGCGGACGGGACCAGCCCGACCTGGAGCCCGTGGACGCGGCCGTTCTTCACGGCCGGGTCGGCGCTGCTCCGGATCTGCACGCCGCTGTTCAGGTTGGTGGCGACCCACACCTCGTACTCGAGGATGAAGTCGGCGAAGCGGGCGTTCGTGCAGAGGAAGCTGTTGGGCGAATTGATGACGGTGGTGCCCTTGATGGTGCCGTCCTCGACCGCGAACGGGGCGGTGCCGTTGCAGGCATACCAGCCATCGAGGGTCCGGCCGTCGAACAGGGGCCGCCAGCCGTTCTGGGCGTGCAGCGGCGGGGCGAGCAGCAGCGCAACGAGCGTGAAGCCGGCCGTACGCATTGGTAGGGCCCACTCGAGAAAAGGGCCAGGGCCAAGCGCCAAGAGACAAAATGTGGGGGGGGGATTCGGCCGGCGACAAGGCGGCCGGGCGGCACGCCCGGGCCGGCGGTGGGGCGGAGCCATCGACGGCCGAGCGCGAGGTCCTGGTCCGCGCGGATGGTCGGTAAGGGGATTCCCCCGCGCCGGTCCGGCCTTTCCCGGCTGTGCCGCGGCCGGGCCCGCGAGTAGCTTGGCGCCGTGGTGATGCGGACGACCCGGACCGACCCTCCGCCGTTCCGCGCCGCGGCTCCAGCTCACGGGGGACACCATGGACAAGGTCGAGGGCCCGCTGCAGCCCATCTTCGAGCCGCGCTCGATCGCGGTCATCGGTGCCAGCCGCACGCCCGGCACGGTGGGCTACGAGCTGGTGCACAACCTGCTCGCGGACGGCTATACCGGCCCGATCTACCCGGTCAACCCGAACGCGGCCGCGGTGCACTCGATCCCGGCGTACGTCACGATCGAGGCGGTGCCCTACGAAGTGGACCTCGCGCTCATCGCCGTGCCCAAGGAGCGGGTGGTGGCGACCGCGGAGGCGTGCGGCCGGAAGGGGGTGCGCGCGCTGGTGGTGATCTCGGCGGGCTTCAAGGAGGTGGGGCCGGAAGGCGCGGAGCGGGAGCGGGCGCTGCTGCGGGTGGCGCAGCGCTACGGCATGCGCATGATCGGCCCGAACTGCCTGGGGGTGGTGAACACCTCACCGGCCTTCTCGATGAATGCGACCTTCGCGCAGGTGATGCCGCCGCCGGGCGGCGTCAGCTTCATGAGCCAGTCCGGGGCGATGGGCGTCACCATCCTGGATTATGCCGCGGAGTATGGGATCGGCGTGAACCATTTCGTGTCCGTGGGCAACAAGGCGGACGTGAGCGGCAACGATCTGCTCGAGTACTGGGCGGATGATCCGGCCACGAGCGTGATCCTCATGTACCTGGAGAGCTTCGGGAACCCGCGCCGGTTCACCCGGCTGGCGCGCGAGGTGACGAAGCGGAAGCCGATCGTGGCGGTGAAGGCGGGGCGGACGGCAGTGGGCGCGCGGGCGGCGTCGTCGCACACGGGCGCGCTCTCCGGGACCGATGCCGCGACTGATGCGCTGCTCGCGCAATGCGGCGTGCTGCGGGTGGAGACGGTGGAGGACCTGTTCGACCTGGCCATGGCCTTCAGCCACCTGCCGGTGCCGTGCGGCAACCGCGTTGCGAGCGTTACCAACGCGGGCGGTCCCGGCATCATCCTGGCGGACACGTGCGAATCGCGCGGGCTCAAGGTGGCCGAGCTGTCCGAGAGCACGCAGCAGCAGCTGCGCGCCACGCTGCCGGAGGAAGCCAGCTGGCGGAACCCGGTGGACATGATCGCGAGCGCCACTGCGGACACGTACCGCACCGTGCTCGGGATCGTGCTCCAGGATGAGAACGTGGACGCGGTCATCGCCGCGTTCGTGCCGCCGCACCGGGTCCGGCAGCAGGACGTGGCACGCGCGGACGTGGCCGCGCGCCGGACCCACCCGGACCAGCCGATGCTGGCCGTGCTCATGGGTAGGAAGGGCCTGCCCGAGGGGCGCGCCGACCTGAACGCCGCGCACGTGCCCGGCTACATATTCCCGGAATCCGCCGCGAACGCGCTGGCCGCCATGTACCGCTACCGTCGCTGGCTCGAGCGGCCGGCAGGCGAGTACCGCGAGTTCGCCGTCGACCGCCCGGCCGCGGACCGCATCGTGGCCGCGCAGCGGGAACGCGGTGGCGGCTACCTGGCCGGTGAGGCCGGGTTCGCGCTGCTGCGGGCGTACGGCGTGACCACGCTGCGGTCGCAGCTGGCGCGCACGCGCGCCGAAGCCGCGGCGGTCGCGGCGGAGCTGGGTTTGCCGGTGGTGATGAAGATCGTGTCGCCGCAGATCGTGCACAAAACCGACGTGGGCGGCGTGGCGCTGGACCTGCGCACCGTGGACGAGGTGGAGCGCGCCTGGGACGGCATGATGGCCCGGGTGCAGGCGAGGGTGCCGGGGGCGGTCATCGAGGGCGTGCTGGTGGAGCAGTACGTGCGGGGTGGGCGGGAGACCATCATCGGCATGAGCCAGGACCCGTCTTTCGGGCCGGTGCTCATGTTCGGGCTGGGCGGCATCTACGTGGAAGCGCTCAAGGACGTGGCGTTCCGGGTGCAGCCGGTGAGCGACATCGACGCGCACGAGATGGTGCGCGCGATCCGCGGCATCAAGCTCCTGGAGGGCGTACGCGGCGAGCCGCCGGCCGACCTGGCCGCGGTGGCGGAGGCGATCCAGCGGATCTCGCAGCTGGTGGGCGACTACCCGGAGATCGCGGAGCTGGACATCAACCCGTTCGTGGTCTTCGAGAAGGGCGGAGTCGCGGTGGACGCCCGCATCCGCATCGCGGCGGACGCAAGGGCACTACCCGGGCCGGCGCCGGATGGCGCGTAGTTCAGGGCAGTCCGATCCGGTCCAGCAGCCGCCGCATGCGCGGATCTCCACGGTATGGCTGGAACACGGGATCCACGCCCAGGTCCGGGGCAGAAGGGTCCTTCTCGGCGATCGCGCGCTCCAGCAGCGCGAAAACGCGGTCAGCGTCGCCGGTCCCGGCCCAGGCGTTGGCGAGCAGGTAGGGACTCGGGTCCGGCAGCGCCTGCAGCGCGCGGATCGTCCGCACGGCCTCGGGCCGGCGGCCAGCGCGGCCCATGACGTACGCCAGCGTAGCGAGTGAGTACTGGTCCTGCGGGCCCCGCCGCAGCGCTGCCTCGGCGTGGGCGATCGCGTCTGCCATCCGCCCCAGGAACACGTAGTTGTTGGCGGCGTTCGCGAGGGCCACGGGGTCGTCCGGCGTCAGCGCCAGCTCCATGGCGTAGCTCTGTCTCGCCAGCTCGAACTCCCCGAGCGACGCGTACAGGCTGGCCAGGTTGCCGATCATGCCCGGATCGAGCGGGTCCAGGTCGGCGGCGCGCCTGGCTTCCGCGATGGCTTCCTCGCGTCGCCCGAGATTCATGAGCAGCCAGCCATACAGACTGTGCATCCGGGCATTCCCGGGGTTCAGCTCGAGTGCCCGACGGTAGTGCGTCGCCGCGCGCTGGAAGTCCCAGTCGAAGTACTGGGCGAGGAAGGCGAGCACGTAGTGCGCCTCGGCCACGTCGGGATCGATCGTCAGCGCCTGCCGGGCCAGGCGTCCGGCCTCGGACACGAGGGAATCGCGCGGCCCCCAGCGGGCGTAAGCCTGGTAGCCGTAGACCCTGCCGAGTTCGGCGTAGGCGCGGGCGTAACGCGGATCGAGCTCGATCGCCTGGCGGAAGCACCGGATGGCCTGCGCGGCGCCGTCACGGGTGTAGGGCCGGACCAGCTGCAGGCCCCTGAGCAGCAGCGCGTGCGCCTCGGGGTCGCGCGTCTGCTCCCGCGCGAGCGGCGCGTCCGCGTGGTCAGCGCCCAGGCGCAGCTCGAGCGCGCCTACGATGGCGCGGGAGATCTCGTCCTGCACCGCGAAGATGTCCCGGAGGTCGCGGTCGTACGTCTCGCTCCAGAGGTGGTAGCCGCTGGCGGCATCGATGAGCTGCGCCGTGATCCGCACCCGGTCCCCGGACTTCCGCACGCTCCCTTCCAGCACGTGCGCCACGCGCAGCGCCCGCGCCACCGAGTCGAGCGGCAGCCGGCTGCCCTTGTAGGCGAAGGCGCTGGTGCGCGAGATCACCCGCAGCTCCGGCAACCGCGACAGCACGTTCAGCAGCTCCTCCGTGAGCCCGTCGGAGAAGTAATCCTGGTCGTGCCCGGGGCTCAGGTCGGCGAAAGGCAGCACCGCGATCGAGCCCTGCTCGGCCACGGCCGCAGGCGACGTCGTCTCCGCCGGTGCCCGCGCAGCGCCACCGCCCGCGCGCGCCCCCCGACCCACGATGGCCACCGCCGCGCCCGCGAGCACCAGGATGCCCGCGAGCATGAGCAGTTCGACGCCGCTCACCCGCTGCGCGCCCTTCTCCCCGTGGTACCAGGCGAGGACCAGTACGGCCAGGAAGCCCACGGCGAGCACCGCGGTGGCGGCCCGGAGCACGCGCGCGGGCCAGGCGAAGGGTTGGGCGAGGAGATCGAGGACCTGGAGCAGCAGCCAGGCGCCGGCGAGGTACGCGAGGGCCCAGTGGCCGAGCTTGCGACGGCTCAGATCGGCAAGAAAGGTGCGCACCACCGGTGCCGGCCTCCGGCGCGGAGCGAATGCTCCACGACCCCGCGAGTGGCAGTGGGGCTACGTTGGTCGCTTCCCGGCAATAATGCGCCCGGGGGACGGGCGGGACAAGCCGGATGTGGCGGCGCTGGAGGCGGTGGACGTCGTCGGCGGGGAGGTGCGTCGCCTCGCGTAAGGCGACAGCGCCATTGGCGTGACGGTCAGCTGCAGCGGCGCCGGCTACTCGCGGTCAATGCGGAGGTGCAGGAGGTCGCGGACGCGCACCTTCAGCGCGCTCGCAGTGCCGGGGTCCCGCCAATGGGGTGAGCCGTAATCGCGGATGGCGAACACGTGTACGCGCGCGCGCAACGTGGGTGCTGCAGCATAAGCGTCCGCGAACAGCGAGTCGACGAACGTCCTGAGCAGCGCCTCACAATTCGGAACGCACCTGATCTCGCCCCCCCGGCTGTAGATCAGGAAGTCGGTGTCGCCGTCGCCGAAGTAGGACAGGAGCTGCCCGAGGCGCGTAAATGCGGCCGGGTAGTCGCAGTCCCGGGCGCAGAACGCGGACAGATGAATCAACACCAGGTCCGGGTCGAAACGTCGGATCTCCATATCCCGGTGCCAGATGCGCCCGATCGTCTCTTTCTGCCGGCGAATGGGCAGATCGAGCAGGATGTCGCTCAGGAGGTCCGCATTGGTGCCGTTGTTCTGCAGCGTTTCCTCGTCGTAGACGCGCTCGGGATTGGGCGAATCCATCATGATGACGAGTGGCTGTTCTGGCGGCGGCGCTGCTGCCACCGCTGCATCGCGCCTGCGAGTCACCACCACTGTTGCCGCCCCGGCAATCACGAGGATGCCGGTCAGCATGAGGAGCTCTACCCCGGAAACCCGCTGCGCGCCCTTCTCGCCGTGGTACCAGGCGATCACCAGGACGGCGAAGAAGCCGATGGCCAGCAGCACGGTGGCGGCGCGGAGCACGAGCGCGGGCCAGGCGAAAGGTTGGGCGAGGAGGTCGAGGACCTGGAGCAGCAGCCAGGCGCCGGCCAGATAGGCGAGCGCCCAGTGACCGAGCTTGCGGCGACCCAGACCGGCAAGGAAGGAGCGCAGCATGGAGGCCAACTCCAGGCTGCAGAGCAATTCCGCAGCCCCTGAATGGCAGCAGGGCCACTCGCTTCACGCCCGCGTCAATAATGCAGCCACGGGTTGGCCGAGGACAGGGCGGCAGCTCAGGACCGGGCCGGCCAGGTGGTGGTCCCGGGGTTCGGCGAGCGCGTGTCGACCGCCGGGCTCCTGGATCGTCAGCGGCTCGTGTACTGGTGCACGAACTCCGCCACCGCCCGCACCACCTCGTGATCCGTTTCCGCGTGCAGCCCGTGGCCGCAGTTGAAGATGTGTCCGGGCCGGCCGGCCACGCGGTCCAGGATCTCTCTGGTGCGCTGGAGCGCGTACTCCTTCCCGGCGAGGAGCGCGGCGGGGTCGAGGTTTCCCTGGATGGCGCGGCCCTCACCGATGATGTCCCAGGCCTGGTCGATGGGCAGCCGCCAGTCCACACTGATGCAATCGCCGCCTGCGTCCGCGACCAGCGGCAATAACGCGGGATTCCCCGTGAAGAAGTTGATGGATGGCACCTCCGCCCGCTCCAGCCGGTGGAATATGGTGCGCATGTGCGGCAGCACGAACTCGCGGTAATCCTCGACGGAAAGGCTGCCGGCCCAGGAATCGAACACCTGCACCGCGGCCGCGCCCGCCTCGTGCTGGGCGACCGCGAAGTCGCCCATGTGCGTCGCCCAGAAATCGGCCAGCTCGTGCCAGGCAACGGGGTGTTGCCACATGAAGGCCTTGAGCGCGGCCAGCTCGCGGCCGCGGCCGCCGCGCAGCAGGTAGGAGGCGAGGGTGAGCGGCGCGCCCACGAAGCCGAGGATCGGGACATCGACCTGGCTCACGAGCAGGCGGATCTGCTCGAGGACGTAGGCGAGCGTGACGCGGGGATCGAACGGAGTCAGCCGGGCGACGTCGTCCGGCCCCTCGATCGGGTTCAGCACCGCCGGCCCGGTGCCCTTCCGCGTGTCGCGCAGGAAGCCGGCGCCGGAGTAAGGGGAGGACAGGTCGGTGGAG
>VEPF01000317.1 GCA_012027055.1 Gemmatimonadota bacterium
GAAAGGGGAAACGGGAACGGGGGGCCGCCCATCCCGTTCCCCGCACCTATCCCGTTCCCGTTTCCCGGTTCCGCCTTCCCCCCGCAGTGCGGCTCCCGGCCGCACTCGTTAACCTTCCTGCATGAGCACCGCGCCCCGCCCACTCGATGACGTCCTGGTCGCACTCCAGGACCGCGCGAAGGAACTCGACTGCCTGTACCGCGTGGTGGAGCTGCTGGCCCGCGAACACGAACCGCGCGACCTGGTGCTCCAGCAGGTGTTGACGGCCATACCCGCGGGCTGGCAGTACGCGCAAGCCTGTCAGGCCCAGATCGTCTTCGACGGCCACAGCCTGGCCACCAGCCCCGGCCTGCTCGAGACCCCGTGGCGGCAGCGTGCCCCCATCCAGATCGGGAACCGGGTCGTGGGCGAGCTCAACGTGTACTACACGGCCGAGCAGCCGCCCGCGGACGAAGGCCCGTTCCTGCGCGAGGAGCGCCAGCTGATCAACGCGCTGGCGGAGCGGATCGGCGCTTTCCTCGAGCAGCGTCAGCGGGCTCCGCTGGACGGCGCCACCCACACCCCGCCCGAGCGGGGCCGCGACTGGCGGTTGGTGGTCGACTTCCTGGAGCGCGTGGACCCGCGCCTGCTGGAGTGGATCACCCGCAAGATGCTCTACCACGTGCGCTGGAAGGGCGGCGACGTGGCGGAAATCGCGCCGGAGACCACCCTGGAGCCGGACCTCGCCGGTGCGGACAACCGTCCGCTCGCCGTACCGCTTCCCAGCCGCTCGGTGCGCCCGCGCGACGTGTTCGCCTTCGCCGCCACGCTGTGCTCGGACGAAGAGATCCTGAACTGCATCCAGATGTGGATCAGCCATGACCGGATCAGCTTCCTGATCCGCACGCTGGAGCAGCAGGGCGCATCGCTCGGCCAGACCGCCGATGCGTTGGCCCGGTTCGCTGCGCTCGGCATGAGCGAGACCCAGCTACCCCACTCCGTCCAGACCGCCATCCGGGTCGCGCTGCTGCGCCGCTTCTTCACCGATGACATCGCTTTCATCAACATCGCCAAGGACCTGGTGCACGTCCGCGACTTCCACCGGCTGAGCGAGCGGCTGATCGCTCCGCCGAACAGTCACGGTAAGCTGGGCGGCAAGAGCGCCGGGCTGTTCCTCGCGCAACGCATCGTCGAGGAATCCCTGGAGCACGAGCGACTGCTCGCGCAGGTGAAGGTGCCACGCACCTGGTACATTGCGTCGGACGGCGTGCTCGCCTTCATCCGCCACAACAATCTCGAGGACGTGTACGACCGGAAGTACATGGACATCGACCAGGTGCGGCAGCAGTACCCGCACGTGGTGCAGAGCTTCAAGAGCGCCTCCTTCCCGCCGGAGCTGGTGACCGGCCTGATCGCCGCGCTCCGCGACCTGGGCGACCGGCCGTTGATCGTGCGCAGCTCCAGCCTGCTCGAGGATCGCACCGGGGCCGTGTTCTCGGGCAAGTACAAGAGCCTGTTCCTGGCGAACCGCGGGTCCGAGGCCGAGCGGCTGCAGGCGCTGCAGGACGCGGTCGCCGAGGTCTACGCGTCCATCTTCGGTCCCGATCCCATCGAGTACCGGGCCGAGCACAACCTGCTCGACGTGCACGAGGAGATGGGGATCATGATTCAGGAAGTGGTCGGCCGGCACGTGGGCCGCTACTTCCTGCCGGCCTACGCGGGCGTGGCGTTCAGCAACAACGAATTCCGCTGGTCCCCGCGCATCCGGCGTGAGGACGGCCTGATCCGCCTCGTCCCCGGGCTCGGTACCCGCGCGGTCGACCGGCTGACGGACGAGTTTCCCGTCCTGCTGGCGCCCGGCCAGCCCGGACTGCGGGCCAGCATCTCGATGGACGAGATCATCCGCTACGCCCCGCGCAACGTGGACCTGATCGACCTGGACTCGAACTCCTTCGAGACCCTGCCGATCGCCGTGCTGCTGCGCGAGTGCGGCACGCAGCTGCCCTTGCTGCGGCGCATCGTCTCGGTGATCGATCACGACCGCGTACGCCGCCTGTCCGCGTTCGAGCCCGACTTCGGCACCATCGAGGCGGTGGTCACCTTCGACGGGCTCTGCACCGAGACTTCCTTCATCCCCCTGGTCGCTACCCTGCTGCGCGTGCTGCGTGCGCGGCTGGGCGGACCGGTGGACATCGAGTTCGCCTCGGACGGTACGCACTTCTACCTGCTCCAGTGCCGGCCACAGTGCTATGCGACGTCCAGTCCCCCGTCCGTCATCCCGCACGACGTACCTGCCGAGCACGTCCTGTTCTCCGCCCAGCGGTTCGTCTCCAACGGGCGGGCGCCCGACGTGCGCCATATCGTGTACGTCGACCCGGCCCGGTATGGTCGGCTCGCCACCGAGAACGAGCTGCGCGCCGAGGGGCGGGCCGTGGGGCGCCTGAACAAGGTGCTGGGCCGCCGGGACTTCGTGCTCATGGGGCCGGGTCGCTGGGGCAGCCGCGGTGACATCCGGCTGGGCGTGACCGTCACCTACTCCGAGATCAACAACGCGGCCGTCCTCATCGAGATCGCCCGGCGTACCGGGAACTATGTCCCCGACCTCTCGTTCGGGACGCACTTCTTCCAGGACCTGGTGGAGGCGCAGATCCCCTATCTGCCGCTTTATCCCGATGAGCCCGGGAACCGCTTCAACGAGCGCTTCCTCGCGCAGGCGCGCAACCTGCTTCCGGAGTTGCTTCCGGATCTGGCAGACCTGGAACAGGTCGTGCGAGTCATCGACGTGACCGCGGAGTCCGGCGGACGGCGGCTGCGCGTGCTCTTCAACGGTGATGCCGATGAGGCGCTCGGATTCCTCACCCCGCTGCCCGGGGAGACGCAGCTGACCTGAGCCGCGACTGGCGCGGTGGCGGCCCCTGGAGGCGGGCCGCATTATTGGGCCGGTCCCATCCCGCACTCCCGGAAAGCAAGCGCCCATGCCCGAAAGCATCGCCCCATCCGGAGCGAGCGCCGCCGCTCCTGCGCGGAACATTCCCGCCCGCGCCGTCGCCGGCTGGGTGCTCTACGACCTGGCGAACACCATCTTCTCGATGGGCGTGGTCTCGATGTACTTCTCGCGCCGGGTCAGGGGAGAGGTCGGCCCGCTTCGGGACAACACGGTCTACGGCATCATCACGGCCATCTCCATGGCCGTCATCTTCATCGTCTCCCCGCTGCTCGGCGCGCTCAGCGATCGGGCTGCCCGCCGCATGCCCTTCCTGGTCGCCAGCACCCTGCTCTGCGTCGGCTTCACGGTGCTGCTCGGGCGAGGCGGCTTCTGGTTCACCGCCACCTGCTTCGTGCTCGCCAACATCGCCTATCAGGCCGGCCTGCAGTTCTACGATTCGCTGCTGCCCGAAGTGTCCACGCCGGAGAACCGGGGACGGATCGGCGGCATCGGGGTGGGGATCGGGTACCTGGGGTCCTACATCGCCGTGGGCATCGGCATGGCGCTCGGGGTCGGCGACATGCCCCGCCTGTTCACCATCATCGGCGTGGCCTTCCTGGCCTTCGCCGCACCGTGCTTCCTCTTCGTGCGGGAATGCGGCAACCCTCACCCGCAGCGGCTCAGCGTGAGCGCCGCGCTCGATGCCACCCGCCAGACCGTGCGGACCCTGCGCTCGAGCCAGTCCTACCCGGGGCTCCTGCGCTTCCTCGTCGGCCGGATCTTCTACACCGACGCGATCAACACCGTCATCTCGATCATGTATCTGTACACCGTCAACGTGGCCGTAGCGACCGGGCTCTCCGAAGAGGCCGGGGGCAGCCGGGCCGAGCTGGTGATGATGTTCGCCATCACTTTCGCCATCCTGGGCGGCTTCGCCTGGGGCTGGCTCACCGATCGGCTCGGCCCGCGCCGGACGCTCAACTACGTGCTGCGGGCGTGGGTCGTCATATTCGTGGGCGCGGCCCTGGTCGGAATCCTGGGCTGGCCGCTCTGGACCCTGTACCTGGTCGCCGCCGCCGCGGGGGCCGCGCTGGGTGGTATCTGGGCCGCGGACCGCCCCTACATGCTGCGCCTCACGCCTCCCGCACGGGTGGGCGAATTCTACGGCCTGTACGGCATGGTTGGCCGCTTCTCCGCCATCACCGGCCCCGCGATCTGGGCGCTCATGGCCTACCTGACCATCACGGTCGGTGGCCTGCCGGCCCGGGTGGGGCAGGGCATCGGCGTGCTCGCGCTGCTGCTCCTGATGTTCATCAGCTACGTCATCCTGCAACGGGTGAGCGATGCACCGCGCGCCTGGAGCGGGCGGGACCTGGAGCGCTGAGCCATGCACACCGCAGTGCGCCGTTTCATCAAGACCGGCATCGCCTTCCTTGCGGTCGGCCTGGCGCTTGGCCTGGCCATGCTGGTCCAGCGCGAACTCCTCGGGCGCTGGCCGCATCCGTACCTCGTGTCCGCCCACACGCACGCGCTCTTTTCCGGCTTCGTGATGTTCCTGATCCTGGGCGTGGCTCTCTGGCTCTTTCCCCGGCCGGAGCGGGGAGACCGCCGCTACCGGCCGGAACTCGTGGACCGGGCATACTGGATCCTGCTCACCGGAACCGGCCTGCGCGTGAGCACTGAGATTGCTCGCGCGGCCTGGCAAGCCGGCTGGCTGGCATGGCTCGTGCTCGTCGGCGGCACGTTGCAGGTGCTGGGCTTCGGCCTCTACTTCTGGACCATGTGGTCGCGCATCCGCCCGGTCGGCAGTCACCTGCGCGAGTCCCAGGGCGAACGCTTCTGAGCCGCGACTGCCCGGCCGCTCCCCCATTGTAACGGAGTGCGTGAAATGACGCGCCCGGACGCGTGAAAACCCGCGTACGGCCTCTTCAAGCGACCTGCAGCAGTCCCCTATCAGACGACGTATGTCGTTGTGAATAATCAACATGCAAATGTCTCACCGGCGTGGCACCGGGCTCGCATAAGGAGCGGGCGGGAATACCGACCAGGGAGGGTCGGGCTGAAACCGGAGAGACTGAAATGACAGGCGTGACGATGACTGGCGAGCGGACCCGCACGGGTTCTGACATTCGGATGGGAGTGGGACTGCCGGGCCGGGTGGCGATCACCTTCACGGTGGGCGGCGGAATCCTGGTGGGCGGATTCCTGGTGGCGGCCATGACCCTGGCAGGAAAGCTGAGCGGCAACGCCCTGCTGATGACCAGCGGCGCCCTGTACGTGCTCGGCGCTCTGTTCGGGCTGGTCCACGGGGTGGGCCTCGGGTTCGTGGGTCGCGGCCAGCTGAACCGCCGCGAAGCGGTCACCCGCCTGGGCATGGCGCTGCTCTACGCGGTGCCGTTCGTGGCCGTCGGGTTCATCGTCGCCGGCTGGATCGCCATGACCATGGTCAGCCTGTACCTGGGCAAGGTGGGCGCGTACATCGGCGCCGCGCTCGGCTGGACGGCCGGCGTCGCGGTGGTTGCCATGGCCGTGCGGTATGGCTGGCAGGCATTGCGCAACGCCTACGCCGCCTGGCAGCACGCCGCGGTCGGCACCGCGCTGGTCAGCGCATCGTTCGCGGCCCTGCTGATCGTCTTCCTGGCCCAGCGGCCGATGCTCTGGGGCCTGTCCTTCCGCGTGACCGAAGTGGGAGCCGTGCTCCTGGCCCTCTTCGCCACCATCTGGATCGCGCTGCCCATGGTCGCGATCGCACTCCGGCTGGTCAACCTGCTCCCGGAGTCCCAGCCCGTCGCAGCCGGCCTGCGGCGTTCTCCCGCCCGCGGTATCGGCGTCGGGCTGGCCGTCGGAGTCGTCCTCAGCCTGCTGGTGCTCCCCTTCTATCACGGGCCCATCGCACTGCCCGGCCACACCAGCGGCCATCTCGGCGCGGTGCTCGTGAGCGTCAGCCAGGCGCTGCTCGACGAGGTGCTCCTCCGCGTCTTCCTGGTCACCGGCGCCGTCTGGCTCATGCTGCGCTGGCAGAACGTCCGCGGACAACAGGCTTCGCTCTATGCCGTGCTCGTGGCCGCTGCGGTCCAGGTCGTGCTCTACCTGCCCGGAGTGCTGGCTCTCGGTCTGCCTTCCTGGCTCGCCACCATCAGCTACGTCATGGCCGCCGTCCTGCTCCCGGCCCTGGCTTTCGGATTCCTCTACACGCGCCGCGGCTTCGCGGCCGCCCTGACCGGCCACGCCGCGGCCCTGATCGCGCTGGTGCTGCTGGCGTAACTCCCGGCCAGCTGGGGCTTGGCACCGGGCGGGACGCTTCGTCCCGCCCGGTGCGCGTTTTGGCGCGGTTCGTGCCCCTGTTTCCGCCCCAGAAAGCCAGTCAACACGCAGAAAACCGCGCGAATTCGCGCTTTTCCCGACTGCGTGGGATTCGCCTCAGGGGGCAGTATGTCCTACCGAGGCTCATGGTCCGGGACATTTCACCCAATTCCGATGGCGGAATCCGATCGATGAGCTGGGCCATCAGGCTGAGACGGCAACCCCTGCGTACCAAGCTCTGGATCACGCTCATCGGAGCCGGGCTCGCCATGCTCGGGCTGTCGACCTACCTGTCGTTCCGCTACTGGAAAAACGAGGCGCTGGCGGCGACGGAGCAGCAGGCCCTGCTGGCGGCCGGATCGGCGCGTCCGGCTGTGGAAGCCGGGGTACGCTATGGCGAGCGGCAGCAGGCGCGGCGGGCGCTGAAGGAGTTGCTGCTG
>VEPF01000412.1 GCA_012027055.1 Gemmatimonadota bacterium
GCACTGGTGGGAGGGCAGGGATGAGGCGGGCGGCGGCGTTCCTTCCGGGGTTCGGAGCGCAACCATGAGACCGGCGTTCACGTTCGCGCCGATGTTCGGAGGACAGGCATGAGCCAGGCGGTGGTTCGCACCCATCTCCTCGAGCTGGCCGATCTCGCGGCGCTCTGCGCCAGTGACCTGTCCGCGCCGATCGCGGAGGTCGCGGCCCTGGTCACGGCCGCCGTCGCCGGGGGCGGAAAGCTCATGTTCTGCGGCAATGGCGGCTCGGCCGCGGACGCGCAGCACCTGGCCACGGAGTACGTGGTGCGCTTCCGCCGGCAGCGCGGGCCGCTGCCCGCGCTCGCGCTCACGACCGACACCTCGCTGCTGACCGCCGCGGCCAACGACTACGGCTTCGTGCACGTGTTCGCGCGGCAGGTGGCCGCGCTCGGCCGGCCGGGTGATGTGCTGTTCCTGCACTCCACCTCCGGCGAATCGCCCAACCTGTGGGCGGCCGCGACCGCGGCCCGCGCGGCCGGCGTGACGACCGTGGCGCTGCTGGCCCACGGCGGCGGCGCGCTGCGTCTCCTGGTCGATCACGCGCTGGTCGTGCCGACCGATGACACGGCGCACGCGCAGGAGCTGCACCTCGCCATCGGCCACGTCATCTGCGACATCGTGGAGCAATCGATGGTCGCCGCGGCGCGACCGGCCGCCCGGGAATCCTCCACTGCTGCCGGGGAGGCGTGATGACTCACGAGCACCTGCGCCGGGAGCTGCTGGCGCAGCTCCAGGCCGCCCGCGCGGCCGAGCGCGACCAGGCGCTGTTCTACCGCGCCCTGGCCGGTGAGGCGGAGCGGCGCGGGGACCGGACGCTTTCGGAGCGCCTGAACGGGCTGCATGCCGACGAGCAGCATCACGTTTCCCGTCTGAGTGCGCGGTTGCTCGAGCTGGGCGAAGCGCTCGAGGAGCTGCCGCCGCCGTCGATGCCGGAAGCGGCGCGCGAGGAGTGGGAGCCGCTGGCGAAGGAGCGGGAAGCGATCGAAGTGGCGCGCTATCAGGCGCTGCGCGCGCACGGCGGGCTGGACGAAGAGACGCGCCACATGTTGCGGGAATTCCTCGGAGCCGAGCGCCACCATGGCGAGTCGCTCGGCGGCAAGTGGATGGGAGCCTGACATGCTGTCCTTGAACCTGGTGGGCAAGCGCGCCCTCGTGACGGGCGGCTCGCGCGGCATCGGCCGCGCCACGGCCCTGCTGCTGGCGCGCGCCGGCGTGCAGGTCGGCTTCTCGTACTACGAGCGCCATGCTGAAGCCCAGACCGTGCTGCGGGAGCTGGAGCGCGAGGGCGTACCTGCCTGGGCCCTCGCCGGCGACATCGCCGACAGCGCCTGGGTGGACCGCCTGTTCGCGCGCGCCCTCGACGAGTTCGGCGGGCTCGACATCTTCGTGGGCAATGCCGGCATCTGGCCGCCGCAGCACATGCCGCTCACGCTCATGACCGACGGGCAGTGGCACCGCCCCGTGGCCGTCAACCTGGACTCGATCTTCTACTGCACGCGCGCCGCGCTCCGCATCATGTCCGACGGCGGCCGCATCGTGCTCGTCTCCTCGACCGCCGGCCAGCGCGGCGAGGCCGGCCATGGCGACTACGCGGCCACCAAGGGCGCGATGATCTCGCTGGTGAAGGGCCTGGCCGTCGAGGTCGCGCCCCACGACATCACCGTCAACTGCGTCGCGCCCGGCTGGGTGGACACCGATATGTCCGCCGGCTCGTTCGCCGGCGATGGCATGGCCCGGATCGCGGCTGGCATCCCGCTCGGACGGGTGGCCAGCGCGGAGGACGTCGCCGGGCCCATCGTGTTCCTCTGTTCCTGGCTCGCGCGTCACATCACGGGCGAGATCGTGAACGTCAACGGCGGATCGGTACTGTGCGGCTGACCGGTTCGCCGTCCGCTCGCTCCGCCAACGTGCTGCCCGCCCGCGGGCTCGTGGCCGTCGGGTCCGGCCCTGCGCGCAGATAGCTGCCATGCGTCTTAACCCGCCCCGGGCCGTCCTGGACATCGCCCGCCAGCTGCGCGACCGCGGCTACGACACCTGGGCGGTCGGCGGCGCCGTGCGGGATGCGCTCCTCGGCCTGCCCCACGCCGACTGGGACCTGGCCACCAACGCGCGCCCGGAGGAGGTGCGGGGCGTGTTCAAGCGCACCGTGCCCATCGGCATGGAGCACGGCACGGTCGGGGTGCTGGCGCGCGACGGCGTGCTCTACGAGGTCACGACTTTCCGTCGCGATGTCGAGACTGATGGCCGGCATGCCGTGGTGGAGTTCGCCGATACCGTCGATGAGGACCTGGGCCGCCGCGATTTCACCATCAACGCCCTGGCCTGGCATCCGCTCACCGAGGAGCTGCGCGACCCGTTCGGCGGCCTGGTGGACCTGCGCGATGCCGTGCTGCGCACCGTGGGCGAGCCCGCCGATCGGTTTGCCGAAGACTACCTGCGCGTGCTGCGGGCATTGCGGTTCGCGGGTCACTTCGTGCTCACTATCGATCCGCATACCTGGGCTGCCCTGGTCGCCGCCGTGCCGCAGCTGCCGACCCTGTCCGCCGAGCGCGTGCGCGAGGAGCTGTTCAAGATCCTCGGCAAGACCCCGCACGCCTCCGCCTCGCTCAAGCTCTACGCTGCTGCCGGCGCGCTCCGCCACTGGTACGCGGAGCTGCAGGAGATCGTGGGCCTGGAGGCGGCGCCGGTTGCCGCGCCGGCCGGGGTCTGGGCCCGGACGCTGACCGCCATCGACACCTTGCCAGTCACTCGCCCGATCGTCCGGCTCGCCGCATTGCTGCATGCCGTCGGTATGCCCGCCGCGCGCACCAGTGACCTGCGCGGCGGCTGGCGCTACCCCGGCCACGAAGCGATCGCGGCAGGGAAGGCCGAGGTCCTGCTCCGCCGGCTCAAGTGCTCGAACGCGGACATCGAGCGGGTGACGCGCCTGATCGCCCTGCAGAACGATCTGTTCCCGCCCGATGCGCCGCCCGCGGTGGTGCGACGCTGGCTGGCGCACGTCACGCCCGCCTACCTGCCGGACCTGTTCCGCCTGCGCGCGGCCCTGGCGCGCGCGCACGGCGAGCATGGCCGCGACCTTGCCGAGCGCTGCCGCACGGCCCGCCGCATCGGGCGCGGCCGCCCGCCCCTCACGCTCCAGGACCTGGCCGTGAACGGCGGCGACCTGAAAGCGCTCGGCCTGGCGCCCGGGCCCGTGTTCGGCGAGGTACTGCGCGCGCTGCACGAACGGGTGCTCGATGATCCGAACCTGAACGAGCGCGAGCGGCTGCTGCGCATCGTGCGCGAGGAGTTGTTGCCGGCATGATCGCAGGCATGTTCTACGCCGCCATCTCCGCCCTGGGCGATCTCGCCGGCGGCCTGGTGGTGCTGCGCTCCCCGCTCTCGCGCAGCCGCCGCGGCCTGGCCGTGCTCACCGGCTTCGGCGCCGGCTTCATGCTCGCGGGCGCGCGCGTCGGCATGCTCCCGGAGGCGCTGGCGCTGCGGGGCGGCCTCACGGCCGTGCTGGCCGGCTACCTGGTCGTGCACCTTACGCAGCACTCCCTCACGCCCCACTTCCATTTCGGCGAGGAGACCCACGGCGATGCCATGACCTCGCGCCGGATCGGGGTGTGGGCGCTCGTCGGATTGCTGCCGCACTCGTTCTTCGATGGCGTCGCCATCAGCAGCGGCTTCCTCAACAGCACGCAGCTGGGTCTGCTCGTCTTCGCCGCCATCCTGTTGCACAAGGTGCCGACCGGCGTCTCGCTCGCGAGCGTGATGCTGGCCAGCGGCAACAACCGCTGGCGCGCGTTCAACGCTGTCGGCACCATGGGCCTCGCCACCGTCTTTGGTGGGGTGCTCACGCCCTGGGTCCCGCCCCTGGTCAACTGGGGCCTGCCGCTCGCGGCCGGCGTCACCATCTACGTCGCCGCCTCGAACCTGATTCCCGAGTCGCAGCACGAGCACAGCTCCGCCGTGCAGGGTGCGGTGTTCGTGGGCGTGCTGGTCTACTACCTGCTGACGCTCGTGCTGCCGCACTGAGCCATGGGCGAGCTCGACCTCTTCGGTGACGCTGATCGGGCTGACGTCCCGTCCGAGGTGATGCCGACGTCCTCGCCCGCCGCTGATCCGTTCGGACCCGCGCCTCCGGACCCGCCGCCGGACGCCCGCGCTGATAAGTCCGCGCCTGCATTTCCTGACGCGCCTCCTCCGCCTCTCGCCGCCCGCATGCGACCGCGCGATCTCGATGAGTTCGCCGGCCAGGAACACCTGCTGGGGCCTGGAAAGGCGCTGCGGCGCCTGATCGAGCAGGACGAGGTCGGCAGCATCCTGTTCTGGGGTCCGCCCGGCACCGGGAAGACCACGCTCGCCCGCATCATCGCGGAGCGCACCAGCGCCGCGTTCGTGCACTTCAGCGCGGTCACCGAGGGCGTTGCCCGGGTCCGGGAGATCATTGCGCAGGCCGGGCAGCGGCAGCGTGCGACGGGACGTCGCACCATCCTCTTCTGCGACGAGATCCACCGCTTCAACAAGGCCCAGCAGGACGCGTTCCTGTCGCACGTCGCGGCCGGAACCAACTGGCTGATCGGCGCGACCACCGAGAACCCGTCCTTCGAGGTCATCGGCGCACTGCTCAGCCGGTCCCGCGTCTTCGTGTTGCGACCGCTCGGGGTAGACGACCTGCAGGTGATCGTGCGGCGCGCGCTCGCCGATGCGGAGCGGGGCCTGGGTTCGCTCCGGCTCCGCGTGGCGGACGACGCGCTCGAGCTCATCTGCGAGCAGGCCGATGGCGACGCCCGCCGCGCCCTGAACGCGCTCGAGGCTGCCGCCACGCTGGTCGGCGAGGGCGGGGAAGTCACCCGGCAGGTGGCGCGGGAAGCGATCCAGCTGCGCTTTGCCCGGTTCGACAAGGGCGGCGAGGAGCACTTCAACATGCTCTCCGCCTACCACAAGTCGTTGCGCGGCAGCGACCCGGACGGCGCGCTCTACTGGATGGCCCGCATGATCGAGGGTGGCCAGGATCCCATGATCATGTTCCGCCGCGCCATTGCCATGGCTGCAGAGGACATCGGACTCGCCGATCCGGAAGCGCTGAAGCTGGCCGTCGCCGCCCGCGACGCCTACCACATCCTCGGCCCGCCCGAAGGCTACCTGCCCCTCGCCGAAATGACCATCTACCTGGCCACGGCGCCCAAGTCGAACGCCGGCTACCGCGCGCTGCACGCCGCGCTCGAGGCCGCCCAATTGACTCCAGCCGCGGGCGTTCCTTTGCACATCCGCAACGCCCCGACCCGCCTCATGAAGGAGCTGGGCTACCACGCCGGCTACAAATACGCACACGACTTCGAAGGCGCGTACGTCCCGCAGGAGTACCTCCCCGACGAACTCGCCGGCCGCACCTTCTTCGAACCGGGCGGGCTGGGCTTCGAGAAGGAGATCGCCCGGCGGCTGGAGTACTGGCGCAAGCGAAAGGCCGAGGGCCGATAGCAGTTGCCGCAGGCGCTGGTCGCTGCGCGTGACCACCGTGGCGGCGCGGGCGCAAGGGTCGCCGGCGCTTGCGGTAGTACCTCCCGCCGCCGTCCCCCTTCTGTTCGCAGCAAGCGTTGATGACCGGGCTCGCCATGGGAATGCCCCGGGTTTCGAATGATCCTCGCTCATGCCGCCGTGCGCCCCGGATCTCACGACTGCGAAACTGCTGCGGAGCTTCCGCGAGCGGCGTCTTGCCGAGGGCCTGCACTGCCCGAATTGCGAATCGGATCGCGTCGTACGTTGGGGTCGGAGTTCGGGCCGACAGCGGTACCGGTGCCGGTCGTGCGGACGCTGCTTCAGTGATCTGACCGGCACGCCGCTCCGGTACCTGAAACGGCTCGACGCGTTGCCTGCGTATTTCCGGTGCCTGAACGCCAGCCGCACGGTCCGCTGCTCAGCCGAACTCGCAGAAGTCTCGGTGGCGACGGCTTTCCGCTGGCGGCACCTGATCCTGAATGCTTGCGATCAGCCGGAGGGGTGCGTGCTGCGCGGCCTGGTCGAGTTCGCCCAGGCGTCATTCCCATATTCTGAGAAAGGTTATCGGCCAGGCGCAGCACCACCCTGGACACCGAGCATGTACTTCGGTTGCGCACCATTGATCTCCGGTCCAGGCTGCGAGGTACTGGTCGCACTGGACAGGCACGGCCATCAGCGAGTCGAGTGGTTGAACACCGGCACCGTCACGGGAGCCCAATTGCGGGTCCTGTTCTCGGACGCGCTGGAACCGAACGCGACCCTGCTGTGCGACAGCGGCCGCTTCGGCCCGTTCGGCCAGCTGCGATTCACAGCCGAAGGACGAGTGCGGTGCCTGATCCGCGTGCCGGCTGCCGCGGGAGGTGCACTCGAACCCTATCACAACCGCAACGCGCGCGGTTGGCTCGCCCGATACCGCCGCTGGGTCGTGCGCTTCCACGGGATTGCGACGAAATACGTGCCCAACTACCTCGCCTGGCGCACCAAGCTCGACCGAATCGAGAGCGGTCCATGGCTCGAGGCGATGATGCCATATCTCATGGGGCCGACCTCGCCAACCATTCCTGTTGACATTGGGGGGAGAGCGGCAGGTGGGGGATCTCTCTCCCCAGGCCAAACC
>VEPF01000446.1:0-1885 GCA_012027055.1 Gemmatimonadota bacterium
CGGGCGGGGCGGCGGGGCGCGGCCGGGCGCGGGAGCCGGCGCAGGCCGCGATCGCCAGCCCGAGCAGCAGGGCCGGTGCCGGGAATCGTCGCAGCAAGCTCACCTCCATGCCCCGCCGGTCGCGTTCCCGCCCGCCAGGAAGTCTTCGCGCGGCGGAGTGAAGACGTCCACGAGCGCGCCGTCCTCGAGCGCGAGCGCGCCGTGCGGCACATCAGGCGGCACGATGAAGCAGTCGCCGGCGGAGAGCACGTGGCTTTCGTCGCCGATGCGCACCTCGAAGCGGCCGGCCACGACGAAGCTGACCTGGCGGTGCGGGTGCTGGTGCACGGCCCCGATGCCGCCCTGCCCGAAGTGCACGCTCACGAGCATCAGGCCGGGATCGTGACCCAGGACCTGGCGGCGCACGCCCGGGCCGGCGTCCTCCCAGGGAATCGCACTGCTGCGCACGAAGGACTCGGATGGCATGGGCCTCATCTTTCTGGTGATGCGGGTGCCGCTCAGGTGCGCGGGTCCCACCCGTCGAGCACGGCGGCGACGTCGTAGCGGCCGCGCTCGGCCGCGCCGAGCAGCCGCCGCGCGGGACTGCCCGGAGCACCCGGCCCCTGCGTCCCGGACTCGTAGAAGTGCGCGGTGTCCGGCTCGTGCCGGGTGATCCGGCCGGCCGCGTCGGTGCTGTTCATGAAAGCCCAGCCGGCCGCGCCGATGTGATCGTCCATCCAGCAGTCGATGAATACCGCCTGGCCGACAGCGCGCGGATCGCCCGCGGGGTGCCAGGGCCGGCCGAGCGAGACCGAGCCCGCGGCCAGGGCGGGGCTTTCCTTCTCGAGCCGGCAGGCGCGGAACACGAACCCGTGCGGCTGCGAGGCCGGGGTGCTCGGGGCGGTGATGTAGCCGTTGTTGGTGCGGCTGCCCCGGTCGCGCGAAACGATCACAGACTCCTCGAAGAGCACCCGGCCGGCACCGAAGATGAAGTCGACGCTACCGCTGATGGTGCAGTGGTGGAACCAGGCGCGGCCGGCGTTCGGGAACAGCGTGTCCTGGTGGCCGGTGATGCGGCAGTCGCGGAACACGGCGCGGTCGCTGCCTTCGTCGAGCATGACCGCGACGGCCTGCGCGTCGCGCAACCGGGCGGAATCGGTTACGGGGCGGCGATAGTTGGCCAGGTAGTCGAAGCCGTTCTCCACGGTCACTCCTTCGAGGCGGAAGCCGGGCGCGGCGACGCGCAGCGTGGCGGTGCCGCGCGTACCCCACGGCCAGCCGCCCGGCGCCCGTCCGCCGGCCACGGCGTCGTACGTGAGCACGGTGCTGTCCGGTCCCGCGCCCACCAGGTGCACATCCGCCCGTTCCACGTGCAGCTTCTCGTAGTAGCGGCCGGGCCGGATGCGGATGACGTAAGCGGAGCCGTCCTCGGCGGGAGCGGCGGCGAGGGCCGCGTTGATGGAGCGGAAGGTAGGCACCCCCGCGGCCAGTTCCCCGTCGCCGGCCGGGGAGCGGGCATCGACGATCACGGTCGTTTGGGCGAGCGGGTGCTCGGAGGCGGGGGCGCCGACGGGCTGCCAGTCGCGATACCGCTTGAGCGCGCCGGCCGGTTCCTCGGTATACCAACCGTAGCCGGTGCGCCGTTCTTCATCCAGCCGGTCGAAGTCGTAGAGAACCACACCATCCCGGTTGCTGAAGATCGCCCGGTTGGTGCCGATCTCCGCGAACCGGGCCCAGAGCGGGCCTGCCCCGGCGCGCGCGGTACGTCCCCCTTTCACCTGATAGTCGAAGCCGTACAGCGCGTTCTCGCGGAACCACGCGATGGCTCCGCGCACGGCGCGGCGGACCGCGGGCGCGGGCGCATCGAGCTCCATCAGCAGCTGCGTGATCTGGGCGGATTCCTTGG
>VEPF01000446.1:1916-5805 GCA_012027055.1 Gemmatimonadota bacterium
ATGCAGTCGATGCCGCGGGCGGCGCTCGTGGCGGCGCGCGCGCGCAGGGCGGGCGCGAGGAATGCGGGTTCACCCCGGCCGGCCTGCCGCAGGACGCGGATCACGTGCACGATGGCGTCGTCGTTGAAGGTGGCGGCATCGTGGTAGGAGCCGACGAGCGGAAAGACCTGGGGCCAGCAGCCGTTCGGGAACTGGGCGGCGAGCAGGTAGTCGATCCCGGCCGCGAACGCGCGCTGCCAGCGCGGCTCGGGCCGCCGGGCGATGATCCCGGCCAGGAAGCGCAGCTGCTCGGTGGTGCCGCCGTTGTCGATGGTGCCCAGCCAGCCCTGGTTGCCCGTGCTGGTCCACTGCTCGCCCGGCCGGCGGGCCCGGGCGATGGAGAGCCGCTTCGACCAGCCGCCCGAGGGCGTCTGGAATGCCACGATGGCGTCGGCCGGGGCGGCCGCGTCCGGGCCCGCCAGCCATTCCGGGGTGGGTGCGGGCGTGAGCTCGTCCAGGTAGAAGCCATCGTGCACCGCGGCCGGAGTCAGCCGTTCGACACCCGCCGCGGCGGCCTCGGCCGCGAGCGCCCGGCGGTCCAGCTCGCGGAAGGCGCGGGAGCGCTCGAGGTAGGCTTTCCAGGCGGCGTGCTCGGCGGCCGGCAACGCCGCGATGCGTGTCTCCGAGAGGAGCTGGTCGGCGCCCACGGGCGGCTGCTGGGCGGCCACCGCGCAGCCCGCGAGTGCGAGCGCGGCCGTGGCTGCACCGGCGCGCAGCCCCGGACACAACCGGATCACGCCGCGACCTCCCGGTCGGCGCGCCGGCCGTTGATGGAGACGTTCTCGAGCCGGAGCCCGCGCACGTGCTCGAGCAGATTGCCCCGGGCCACGTTGCGGAAATCGCAGTCCGCGATCACCACGTCTTCGATGACGCCGCCGGGGATGCCACGAAGGAAGAGGGCGTACTCGCTGCGCTGGCTGGTGACGCCCTCCACGAATACCGCGCGCACGACCGGCCGGAAGCTGCCCGCGGCGCCTTCCTCGTAGGTGAAGTCGCAGTGCACGACCGCCTCAGCCACCTGCCCCACCTGCACGTTGCGCATGTAGATGTGCTCGAGCACGCCGCCGCGCATGGCGTTGTTCTTGAACCGGAGCGCGCGATCGAGGTTGGGACCGTCCATGGTGCAGCGCTCCACGAACACCCAGCGCACGTGCCCGGAGATCTCGCTGCCGATGGTCACGCCGCCGTGTCCATCCTTCATCCGGCAGCCCCGCACCACCACGTTCTCGGTCGGAGTCGCGAGCCGGCGGCCGTCCGCGTTGCGCCCGGACTTGATGGCGATGCAGTCATCACCGGTATCGAAGAGGCAATCCTCGATCAGCACGTCGGTGCAGGACTCGGGATCGCAGCCGTCGTTGTTGGGGCCGTGCGTGACCACGGACACGCTCCGCACGGTGACGTTGCGGCACAGCACGGGATGGATCTCCCACATGGGCGAGTTGCTGATGCGCACGCCTTCGATCAGTACGTTGCGGCAACGATAGGGCTGGATGAACTGCGGCCGCAGGTAGCTGCCCTCGCCGAAGCGCCGCGCGGCGACCGGCACGCCCTGTTCGGCAAGCTCCATGAGTCGCGTCCTCGCCGCGCGCTGGTCGGGCTGTCCTGGCTGCCAGCCGTACTGCGTCCGCCCGTTCCACGGCCACCAGTGGGCGGCATCGGCCTGGCCGTCGAGCGTGCCCGGGCCGGTAACGGCGATGTTTTCCTGCTCGAACGCGTATATGAGCGGGGAGTAGTGCATCAGCTCCACTCCTTCCCACCGGGTATGCACCAGCGGCAGGTAGGCCGCCGGATCCTGACTGAACGCGAGCGTGGCCCCGTCCGCCAGGTGCAATTCGACGTTGGAGCGGAGGTGCACCGGGCCGGTGAGATAGCGGCCGGCGGGCACCAGCACGCGGCCGCCGCCAGCGGCGTGGCAGGCGAGTACGGCCTGGCGGATGGCCGCCGTGCAGTCGCGCCCGCCATCGCCGAGCGCGCCGAAGCGCACGATGTCGAAGGTACGGTCCGGGAATACCGGCGGCCGGATCCGCCGCAGGATGTCGGGGAGCCGTTCCCAACCGGCCGGGCCCGCGGGCGCGCGCAACGCGCGCTCGGGGCTGGCGCAGCCGGCACCCCGCCCGGAACACGCCCGGCCGGCGCCGCCGGCCGCGGCCGCACGAAGGCACTCGCGACGGGATACCATGCGCACGATGGCCTCGCCGCCTCAGCGGCGCTTGGTCGTGATCAGCACCACTCCGTTCGCGCCCTGCACCCCCCAGCGCGCGGTTTGACCGATGTCCTTCAGCACCTCGATCTTCTCGATGTCGTTGGGGTTGATCCCGACCAGCGCGCCGCCGGGCCCGGGCTGGATCACCATTTCGTCGATCACGAACAACGGGTCGTTGCTGCCCAGGAACGAGCGCGCACCGCGGATCCGGACCAGCAGGCCCTCCGGCCCCTGCAGGACCTGAACGCCGGCGAACTTGCCGGCCATGACTTCCTCGACCCGCCCTGCCATCCGGCCTTCGATCTCGGCGCCGGTCATGCTGGTGCCCGGGCGTTCGGGCTCGGGCGCCGGGCTGCCATGCTCGCCCCTGCCGCCGACGCCGCAGGCGCTCAGCCCGAGCGCCAGCAGGATCGCGACCATGAGCACGCCAGGTCTCATGTCTGCCTCCGTTGCAGCCGTTACCTCCCCAGCTCCAGGCTCGCCAGAATGAACGCGCCCACTCCCTTGTAGTCGTCCGCGACCACGGGTTCGCTCACGTAGTACTCGAAGGTGCCGCTGCGATTCTGCTTCCCGCCCAGGCCCGAAACGGACACGATGCCGGTGAGCGAGGGCAGGCCATCGGCCCCGCTGGTGATGAGATGCCGGACCAGGCCGGCGTGGCCGCGCTCCGCGGCCTGGCGGTAGCGCCCGTCGAGATGTCCCTGGCGCACGCCCTTGGCGAGGGCATACACGAACATGCTCGAGGCCGATGCTTCCCGGTAATTGCCCTTGCGCCCCGGCTGATCGAGCACATCCCACCACAGCCCGGTGGCCGGGTCCTGGACGGCGGTCACCGCGGCCGCCAGCCGGCGCAGCTCGGTCACGATCTCAGCCCGCTGCGGGTGGGTCTCGGGGAGAAAGTCGAGCACGTCCACCAGGGACATCGCGTACCAGCCGACGGCCCGGCCCCAGAAACTCGCGGAGGTGCCCGTCCGAGAGTCTGCCCACGCTTGCGTGCGGCTCTCGTCCCAGCCGTGGTAGTAGAGGCCACTGACGGGATCGCGCGTGTGGCGCCCCACCAGCAGGATCTGGCGGGCGACGTCGGCGAACGCCGTGTCCTCCCCGAAGGTGGCCGCATACTGCGCGAGAAAAGGCGCGGCCATGTAGCTCCCGTCCAGCCACATCTGCCGCGGGTAGACCTGCTTGTGCCAGAAGCCGCCCTCGCTGGTGCGAGGCTGCTGCCGGAGCTGTGTGCGCAGCAGCTCGGCGGCCCGGCGGTAGCGCGGGTCGCCGGTACGCTCCAGGAGCGGGGAGAGCACCTTGCCTTCGTTGCCCTGGTCCAGGTTGAACTCCGCCAGGTCATAGGTGCGGATGGTGCCGTCCGGCCCCACCACGTCCTCGACATTGCGCCGCACGTAGTCCAGGAAACGCGCCTCACCGGTGCGACGTCCCACCTGCTCGATCGCGAGCAGCACCAGGCCCGCGGTGTAATCCCATTCCGCGTGCACGACCGGGTGACGCCACACCACGGCAGCGGCCATGCGGGCTGACCAGGGGCCGGCATCGGCAACCGGGTCGCGCGGGGGTGCGGGCGCGCCTGCAGGCGGCTGCGCCGCGCACGCCGCGAGCAGGAGCGCCAGGAGCAGGGGCCCGACCCCACCCCTGCCC
>VEPF01000446.1:5815-24532 GCA_012027055.1 Gemmatimonadota bacterium
TCCCTGCCCCGGGAGTGAGACGCGGCCGCCGCGCGCATCAGCGCGCCGCCGCGGCGGGCATCTGCGCCGGCACCACCTGCCCGGTCAACGGGTGGGCGAGGCGCTGGGCGAATGCATCCAGGTAGCGCCACCAGTCTTCCGCCCGGTCGAAGTCGCGGCTCGAGGTCCAGCCTGCACCCACGAAGCTGAGCAGCGGCACATTCGGCTGGACGCGACTGATCGTGATGTAGTGGTCGTCGAGCTCCTTCATGTCCACCAGGCTGGATCGGGCCACCAGGACGGCGGTACCGAGATCGCCATGGCCGCCGGTACCGGGAGCAATCGGGCCCCAGCCGCTCAACCACGCCCACGCGGAGGCCTTGCTGGTCGAGCCCACCAGGCCGGCCCGCTTGACGAGCCCGACCACCACCTGCAGCTCGCCGGAGGTACTGGTGCGGAAGGTGCTCTCCTGCCGGAAGAGGTTCTGTCCGGCGTCGATGCTGACCCGCTTGTGCTCCGTGGCCTGCAGGCCGCGCGCGTCGATGGGGCCGTAATCCAGCTCGAAGATGGCGCGCACTGGACCATCGGCCACCAGCCGGTGCTGGAGGAAATTGTCGCCGCGGAACAGGCTGTCGGCCCGCCAGATGCCGGTGCCGCCGGCGCCGAGCGTGGACCCCACCTGGAAGAAGTCGGCCCCTTCGCCCGTGTCGATGTGGTAGCTGTCGTGCCCGGCACTGTACCACTCATCGAGCACCAACTTGCGCGTGCGCTTCGGCCACACGTCGATGCCGTTGCTGTGCAGGTTCTCCAGCTCCCAGAGCTTCTTGCCGTAGATGCGGAAAGCGATACGGTCGCTCTCCCAGGCCACATCCTCGCGGTCCGGCACGAACAGGACGTGGGCGCCTCTGCCCAGCGAGTCGGCCGGGGGAGCGGCTTCGACCAGGAACAGCCTGACCTCGCGCGGCCCGAAGCCCGCCTGGAACAGCAGCGAGTCCAGCTGCCCGTCCGCTTCGCCATCGAGCGGCTGCGCCACCAGCTCGCGGCGGCTGACCGCATCCAGCACGCGTACTCGCTGCGCGCTCACGCCGGGCAGGCGCGCGAGCAGCGTCCAGGGGACGGCCACGGTTTCGACCTCGCGCGCCAGGGCCAGCGGGTTCTCGCCACTAAGGGTCAGGGAGGCGGGCGCCTGCCCGCGGGCGGGCTGCGGCGGGGCCAGCACGAGCAGCGCGGCGGCCAGGGCGAGGCTGGTGCGGCGCGGACGGATCATCGCAGTGCTCCCATGTTGACGCCCTGCATGTCGGCGAACACCTGGTTCTCGCCACCCATCGCCCAGCAGAAGCTGTAGGGCGCGGTGGCGCAGCCCGCGTGGATGGACCAGCCGGGGGAGACTGCCGCCTGCCGGTTGCGGACTACCAGGCTGCGGGTCTCGGTCGGTTCGCCGAGGAAGTGGAAGACCACGGCATCATCCGGCAGGTCGTAGTAGAGGTAGACTTCGGTCCGGCGCTGGTGCGTGTGCGGCGGCATGGTATTCCAGACGCTGCCCGGCCGCATGCTGGTCACCCCCATGACCAGTTGCGCACTGGCCACCCCGCCGGGGTGGATGTAGCGGGACAGGAACCGCAGGTTGGCGCGCTCGGCGGTGCCCAGCTCCTCACTGTCCGCATCCGCGCGCGTCACCCTGGTCACGGGGAAGTGGGCGTGGGCGGGGTAGCTGACCAGGTAGAAGTACGCCGGGTGCGCCGCGGAGACGCTGGCGAACGTCACCTCGAGGCTGCCCCGGCCGACGTAGAGCATCTCGTCCTTGCCGAGCGGGTAGGTCTCCTCATCCACGCGCACGGTGCCGGCCGCGCCAACGTTGAGCACGCCGAGTTCGCGGCGCTCGGTGAAGAAACGGGCGGCCATGAGGGACGTCGCCCCGAGGCGCAGCGGTCCGGCGATCGGCACGGCACCGCCCAGGATCACCCGGTCCAGGTCGATGGCCCGGAGGATGATCTCATCGGGAATGAAGAGGTCTTCCACCAGGAACGCGGCGCGCAGCTGGTCGGTGCTCAGGCTGCGCGTTTCCGCGGGTGATGGCAGGTAACGCATGCTCGTTGATCTCCAGGTTGCGGGCCCAGTCCCGGGGCGGGCTGCGCTCAGCGCGCCATCCAGCCTCCATCCACCACCAGGATGTGCCCGGATACGTAGTCGCTCGCGGCCGATGCCAGAAACACCACGGGGCCGGCGAGATCGCGCGGATCGCCCCAACGCCCCGCCGGGATGCGCGCGCTGATCTCGGCCTGGCGGCCGGGGTTTTCGCGCAGTGGGCGGGTGTTCTCGGTGTCGAAATACCCGGGCGCGATGGCGTTCACCTGCACGCCGCGGCCGGTCCACTCGTTGGCGAATGCCCGCGTCAGCCCGGCCACGGCGCTCTTGCTGGCGGTGTAGGCCGGGATGTTGATGCCGCCGCTGAACGCGAGCAGCGACGCGATGTTGATGATCTTGCCGCGACCCCGCTGCACCATGCGCCGCCCGAAGTGCTGGCACAGCAGGAAGACCGCGTCCAGGTTGGTGCGCAGCACCAGATCCCAGTCCGCGACGGGGTAGTCGACGGCGGGGGCGCGCCGGATGATGCCGGCGTTGTTGACCAGGATGTCGATCCCACCGACATCACGGTCCACCTGCTCGATCAGGCGCTGCAGCTCCTCGCGCACGCTCAGGTCCGCGGTGAACTGCCAGGCGCGGTGCCCGGCCGCTCGCACCGCGGCCGCGGGTTCCGCCGAGTCCTCGCGGTCGACCAGGGCCACGTCGGCCCCGAACTGCGCGAGCGCCTCGGCAATGGCCCGCCCCAGGCCGCGACTCGCGCCCGTGACCAGCGCCCGGCGGCCGGTGAGGGAAAAGCGGTCCGTCAACAGCGAGAGCTCAGGCATCGATCTTCACCCGCTCGGGAGCGGGCCTCGTTCAGGTGAACGCCAAGGCGCGTGCCCCGCGATCGCGTCAGCAGCGGCCCCGCCCTCCCACGGTCCCGGGCACGAGGGCGCACCGCAAGACATTAGCGCTGGACTCGCCCGCTCCCGCCGCCCCTCACCAGCGCTGCCACTTCCGCCCCGCTCACGCGGTTGTAGTCGCCGATGATCGAGTGCTTGAGACAGGCTGCCGCGGTCGCGAACTCCAGCGCGGCCGCATCGTCCGGCAGCTCCAGCAGCCCGTAGATGAGGCCGCCGGCGAAGGCATCGCCGCCGCCCACACGGTCGACGATGTCGGTGATCTCGTAACGTCGGCTGGACAGGAAGGCCGAACGGTTGTGCAGCACCGCCGACCACCCGTTCACGTCCGCGCTGCGACTCTCGCGCAGGGTAATGACCTGGCGTTCCAGGTTCGGGAACTGAGCGAGCACCCGCTCCGCCAGCGCGCGGTACTGCTCCGGCTCGAGGCGGCCGGACTCGACGTCCGCGTTCAGCTCGATCCCCATCGCCTTCTGGCAGTCCTCTTCGTTGGCGATCCCGACCGACGCGTAGCCCACCAGCGCGCGCATGACCTCGGGCGCCGCCCGGCCCCAGCGCCAGAGGTTCTTCCGGTAGTTGTAGTCCACCGACACCGGAATGCCCTGCGCCCGCGCCTGCCCAAGGGCGTGGCGGCAAAGCTCGGCCGCGCTCGCGCTGATCGCCGGAGTCACGCCGCTCACGTGGAACCAGGCGACGTCGGCGAAGATCGCGGCCCAGTCGAAATCTTCCGGCCGCGCCGTCGCCAGCGCCGAGCCGGCCCGGTCGTAGGTCACCTGCGAACCGCGCTGATTGGCCCCGCCCTCCAGGTAGTAGATCCCGAGCCGCTCCCCCTGCCGCCGGACGAAGCCCGTGTCCACACCGAGACCGCGCAGCTCCCGCAGGCAGGTATCGGCGACCGGGTTCTTCGGCAGCGCCGACACGAAGCGTGCATCCAGTCCGTAGTTGGCCAGCGAAACGGCCACGTTGGCTTCCGCGCCGCCGAACGTCGCCTCCAGGGCGGGAGACTGGAACAGCCGCTCGCTCCCCGGCGACTTCAGCCGCAGCATCACCTCGCCCAGCGTCACGACCCTTTTCATCACCCGTTCACCTCCGCTCCGCGCCGCGCGGCAGCGACGGCCGCCGCGGTCTCCGCGCCGATGCGCGCGATCTCGCCGGTCCTGACCCACTCGGCCGGTGCCATCCAGGACCCGCCGCAGGCCAGCACCTTCGGGAATTCGAGGTAGGCGCGCACGTTGCTCGCATTGATGCCACCCGTGGGAATGAAGCGCAGGGAACCGTACGGCGCCGCGATCGCCTTCAGGTACGGCAACCCGCCGATCGGCTCGGCCGGGAAGAACTTCAGCGTGTCCAACCCGCGCCCGAGCGCCGCCTCGATGTCCGTGGGTGTGCAGACGCCGGGGAATACCGGCAGATCGTGCGCCAGGCACCAGTCCACGACCGGGGGACTGAACCCGGGCGCCACGACGAAGCGGGCCCCGGCCGCCTGCGCCTCGGCGGCCTGCGCGGACGTCAACACCGTCCCCGCCCCCACCAGCAGGTCCGGTCGCGCCTCGCTGATGCGCGCGATCGCCGCGGCCGCCGCAGCGGTGCGGAAGGTCACCTCGGCCGCGGGCAGGCCACCCGCGGCCAGGGCGTCGGCCAGGGGCACGGCCGCAGCCGCGTCGTCGATCACGATCACCGGCAGGATCCCCAGCTGCCGGATGCGCTCCCTGACTTCCGTCATGTCCCGCCCCCGCTCTGCAAGGGCCGGTCGCCGGCCGGGAGCCGATACGTCTCCTTCGCCAGCTCGTAGGCGAGAGCGCGCGCCATCGGGCGGGCATCTTCCAGGTCGATCACGTGGTGCGCCACGACCTGGCGCGGCGGGTGGTCGCCAACGGGCTGGCCGGCCGTGTTGTAGATGCTCGCCGTCTCGGTGGTCCGCTGCCGGAATCGCCGCATACCCTCGATGGAGTCGTTGAACCACCACGCCGGCCCCAGTCGCAGGGCGGGATAGTGACCGGCCAGCGGCGCAAGCTCGCGCGCGTACGTGGCTTCATCAAGCGTGAACAGCACCAGCCGGAAACGCGGATCGTTGCCGTACGCGTTGAGCAGCGGCCGCAGGTTCCGGGTGTACTCCGTCGCCACCGGGATGTCCGCGCCCTTGTCGGGACCGTACCGTTCCCGGATCGGCTCATTGTGGTCGCGCAGCGCGCCTGCGTGCAACTGCATGACCAGGCCATCCGCCACCGACAGCCGGGCCATCTCCATGAGCATGTGCGCCTCGAAGCGCTGCTGGTCGGCCGCGCTCGCCTCGCCCCGGATCGCCCGCTGCAGCAGTGCGTCCGCCTCCTCGTCCGGCAACCGCTCCGTGCGCGGCTCCTCCACGCCGTGATCGGTCGACGTCGCACCCAGGCCGCGGAAATACTCCCGCCGCGCCACCAGCGCCGCCCCGAACGCCCCGTAGTCGCGGATCGGACTTCCGCACACCGCTTCCAGCCGCGCCAGCTCGCGTAGCCACTCCGGCCGCGCGATCCGGAACAGGGCGTCCGGGCGGAAGCACGGCAGCACCGTTCCCTGCCAGCCGGACGCGCGCAGCGCCCGATGGTGCTCCAGGCCATCCGCGGCCGCATCGGTGGTGGTCAGCACCTCGATCCGGAATCGCTCGAACAGGGCCCGGGGCAGATACTCCGGGCTCGCCAGCCGCTCGCTGATGTGCTCGTAGACGTGTTCCGCGGTGTCCGCGTTCAGCTGTACCCGCACCCCGAAAACGTGATACAGCTCGTAGTCGAGCCACGCCCCCGTGGGCGTGCCGCGGAACTTGAAGTAGTGCGCCGCGAACAGGCGCCAGATCCGGCGCGGGTCCCGCTTCCCAACCGCGCCGGAACGGGTCGGGATCCCGAGCGCCTCGAGCGATATGCCCTGCGAATACAGCAGGCGGAAGATGTAATGGTCCGGGGTGATGATCAGCGCCGCGGGCTCCGGAAAAGGCCGGTTCTCCGCCAGCAGCGAGGCCTCGACATGGCCGTGCGGACAGATCAGTGGCAGCGGCCGCGTCTCCTCGTAGAGCGCGCGCGCCACGCGGCGGATCGCGGGATCGGGATCGAAGCACCGATCCTCGTGCAGCTCCAATGGCACTGCGGCGGCACCGGGGCCGGTCGGGACGGTGCTGACAGGCGGGAACATGGGCACGGCCACCATTTTGTTCGGGATAGAAACAAAGCTGGTGCCGAAGCTATGCCCCGGGCTGCGGCCGGGCAAGTGCGGGAGGACGGGCGCTGGGGGTGCTGGCCGTGCGGCGGCCGTTGGCGTAATTTGGCCGTTACTCGAACAAACGGAACCTGACGTGCGGAAGATCGATACCCGGAATTTCCGGCGGGCGACACGCTCGACGGCACGAGAGGTGAACCGGCAGATCCTGCTTGAGCTGGTGCGGGAGCATCAGCCGATCTCACGGGCCGACCTGGCGCGACGGATGAGTCTGGGGCGCGGGACGGTGACGGAGCTCGTGAACGGGCTGTTGGCGGAGGGGGAGATATACGAGGGGGCGACGGCGATGGCGCCCCGCGGACGGCGTCCCACGCTGCTGCACATCCGGACTCGTGACCGGTTCGTGGTGGGGGTGGACGTGCGCTTCAGCCGGACCTCGCTGATACTGGCCGACTTTGCCGGACGGCAGCTGGCGCTGGAGTCGTTCGAGACGCCGCTGAACGCTCCGGAGCTGCTGGTGGAGGCGCTGCAGGCGCGGATCCGGCGGCTGCTGGAGAGCGGCGGGGCGATGGAGAACTGCCAGGGTATCGGGGTCGTAGTTCCCGGAGTGGTGGACCGGAAAGCCGGCCGGGTGCTGGCGGCGCCGCAGCTCGGCTGGGGCGAATTCGAGCTGGCAGCGACGCTGGGGGAAGCCACGGGTCTGCCGGTGGCGATCGAGAACGCGCCCATGGCGTGCGCGCTGGCGCATTTGTGGCTGGGCGGAGACGTCATCAAGACCGAGAACTTCGTCTACGTTACGGTGGCGGACGGCGTCGGCGTGGGGGTGGTGGCGAACGGCCAGCTGGTGCGCGGCCATGGCAGCACGGCCGGCGAGTTCGGGCACATTCCGAGCGAGCCGAGCGGCCCGGTTTGCCGTTGCGGGAGCCGGGGGTGTCTGGAAGCCTGCGAGGCGCACCTGGCGACGCTGGCGCGCTACCTGGGCTACGACTTCTCGGACCGGGAGAATCACCGGCGGCTGCACGACAGCCAGTTCACGATGCCGGACCTGATCGCGCGCTTCCGCTCCGGTGACGCGCGCGCCCGCGCTGCGCTCGAGGAAACTGGACGTTACCTGGGCATCGGGCTTTCGATCCTGGTGAACGGGCTCAACCCCGGCCGGATCTTCGTGGGCGGGGAGATCGCGGCGGCCTGGGACCTGGTGGAGCCGCTCCTGCGGCGGGAGATCGCGGCGCGGGCGTTGACGCGGGCCGCGGGCGCCACGCCGATCACGCCCGAGCCGGCGACGGAGCATCCGCGCCTGCGCGGAGCCATGGCCCTCGTCGTAGCGCCGGTATTCGCGGCGCCGCAACTGGCGTGATCCCTGCAACCGGAACGCGCTGACATGCTGACCACGCTCGGACTGACCCCATCCTTCGGCTTCGGCGACCGGCTGGGACGCGCGACGCCCGGCCACATTGCCGCCGTGCGCGGGAGCGGATACGCGCCGGTGTTCGCGCAGCAGTCGGTACGCGAGAACGCGCGCACCGGCCGGAGCCCACAGCAGGTGATCGATGATGCGCGCCGCGCGGTGGACGCGGCCGGGTGGCACGAACCGTGGGGCGCGGACGCCGACCACCTGAAGACGGCCGCGGACCTGCCGGCGTTCGTCGCGGCCGGGTACACGTTCTTCACGGTCGACCCGGGCGAGCACGTGGACAACGCCGCGGACACCGACCCGCTGCCGGCGTTGCGGGAGAAAGCCCGCGTCCGGGACTGGGACGAACTGGCGGCCCGCTACCTGGCGGACCCCGGCGGCGAGGCGGCGTGGGGGCGATTCGATGAGGAGCAGCTGCTGCGCGCGCAGGCGAAGTACGGTCGTGCCATCGCCCATGCCGTGGCCATGCACGGCGCGCTCTCGGAGCTGAAGGACGAGTTCGACTTCGAGGTGTCGGTGGACGAGACCGACGCGCCCACCACCCCGCTCGAGCATTACTTCATCGCGAGCGAGCTGACGCGTGCCGGCGTGCGCTTCACCTCGCTCGCGCCGCGTTTCATCGGCCGGTTCGAGAAGGGCGTGGACTACATCGGCGACCTGGCCGCGCTGGACGCGGAACTGGCGCGGCACGCGGCCGTGACGGGTCACTTCGGCACCTACAAGCTGAGCCTGCACTCCGGATCCGACAAATTCAGCGTCTACCCGCTGATCGTGCGGCACTGGGGGGCGCGCATCCACGTGAAGACGGCCGGCACCAGCTACCTGGAGGCGCTGCGCACGCTCGCGGTGCTGGAGCCCGGGCTGTTCCGCCGGATCCTGGAGCTGGGGCGGGAGCGCTATGCCACGGATCGCGCGACCTACCACGTGTCGGCGTCGGTCGAGAAGATCCCGGCCGTGGTGCGGGATGCGGACCTGCCCGGACTGCTCGACGACTTCGATGCCCGCGAAGTGTTGCACGTGACCTACGGCTCGGCGCTCGGCCGCTACGGGCCGGAGCTGCACCTGGCGCTGGGACGTCACGCGGCCGCATACCATGCTAACCTGCAGCGGCACCTGGGCCACCACCTGGCGCTGCTGAAGTAGGGAGGACGGCATGAGACCCGAATACGGCTTGGCGCAGCAGGTGGCCGTGGTGACGGGCGGCGCGGGCGTGCTGTGCGCGACTCTGTGCCGTGGCCTGGCGGACGCGGGCACGAAGGTGGCGGTCCTGGACATCAGGCCCGAGCTGGCGGAGGCGCTGGCGGGTGAGCTGTGTGCGGCGGGGACGGAAGCGGTCGGCCTGGGTTGCGACGTGCTCGACCGGGACAGCGTGGCCGCGGCGGAGCGCGCGGTGGTGGCCCGGTTCGGGCGCGTGGACATCCTGGTCAACGGGGCGGGCGGCAATCAGCCCCTGGCCACCACCAACGCGGAACGAAGCTTCTTCGACCTGCCGGAAGAAGCGCTCCGGCGGGTGTTCGATCTGAACCTGATGGGCACGCTGCTGCCCTCGCAGGTATTCGGCCGGCTGATGGCGGCGCAGGGGGTGGGAGTGATCCTGAACATCTCCTCGATGAACGCCTTCCGGCCGCTCACCCGGATTCCCGCGTACTCGGCCGCGAAGGCCGGGGTCAGCAACTTCACGCAGTGGCTGGCCGTGCACATGGCACAGGAGTACGCACCCGGGATCCGGGTCAACGCCATCGCGCCCGGATTCTTCCTCACGGAACAGAACCGCTTCCTGCTCACCGACCGGGACACGGGCGCGCTGACCGCGCGCGGACAGGCGATCATCGCCCACACTCCCCAGGCCCGCTTCGGCGCGCCCGAGGATCTGCTCGGGGCCGTGTTGTGGCTGGTCTCGCCCGCGTCCGCCTTCGTCACCGGCGTGGTGGTACCGATCGATGGCGGCTTCTCCGCGTTCAGCGGTGTCTAGCCCTTGCCCGCCGGGCGGGCGCGGGTGCGAGCGCGCCGGCGTCGGGGGCGCGCGCTGATGCTCGAGGCGCAGCTGCTCGCCGCGCCGGGCTCGGTGCTCGGAGACGACGTCATCCGGCAGACGCTCGCAGCGTCCCTGGAGCGCCCGCTCGCCGGCCAGCGCGTACTCGTGCTGATTCCGGACCACACCCGCTCGCTGCCCCTGCCCCTGCTCTACCGCGCGCTCATCGATGCTCTGCACGGCGCCCGCAGGGTCGATTTCATGGTGGCGCTGGGGACGCACCCGCCGCTCGGGCGCGCCGAGCTGGAGCGGCTGGTGGGACTCACGGCGGCGGACCGGGCCGGACGTTACGGCCGCCCCGGCCTGCTCAATCACGACTGGGCCGATCCGGGAGCGCTCCGCACGCTGGGGGTGATGGAAGCGGACGAGATCCGAACGCTGGCGGGTGCTCACTGGCACGAGTCGCTGCCCGAGCGGGTACCGATCCGGATCAACCGGGCAGCGCTGAACTACGATCACATCGTGATCCTCGGACCCACCTTCCCGCACGAAGTGGTGGGCTTCTCGGGCGGTGCGAAGTACCTGTTCCCGGGCATCTCCGGGGCCGAGATGATCGACGCCACGCACTGGCTCGGGGCACTCGCCGGCGTGGTCGGCACCATCGGCATCAAGGACACGCCGGTGCGGGCCATGATCCACGCGGCGGCCGGCCGCCTGCCCACGCCCGTGACGCTGGTGGCGCTCACCGTGGCGGAAGGCGACCTGGTCGGGCTGTTCGTGGGTGATCTGCGGACGGCCTGGAGCGCCGCGGCCGATGCGTCGGCCGCGCGGCACATCCAGTGGTGCGACCGGCCGTACCGCCGGGTGCTCTCCTGTGCGCCGCCGATGTACGACGAGCTGTGGACGGGCGCCAAGGCGATGTACAAGCTGGAGCCGGCGGTGGCGATCGGCGGCGAAGTGGTGATCTGCGCGCCGCACCTGGAAACCGTGAGCCACGTGCACGGTCGCTACATCTTCGAGATCGGCTATCACATCCTGCCCTACTTCCTGCGGGACTGGCAGCGCTTCCGGCACATCCCGCTCGGGGTGCTGGCGCACAGCACGCACGTGCGCGGCTCGGGCGTGCTGCAGGACGGCATCGAACGGCCCCACGTACGGGTGACGCTGGCGAGCCGGGTGCCGCCGGAGGATTGCGCGCGGCTGAATCTCGGCTATCTGGACCCCGCGAGCATCGATGTGCGCGAGTGGCAGGGCCGCGAAGCGGAAGGCGTGCTGTACGTGCCGAGGGCGGGCGAAATCCTGTATCGGCTGCGAGGCCGGGGAGCGAGCTGATGGAGTACCGGATCGGGATCGTGGGGCTGGGCGTCATGGGTCACAACCTGGCCCTCAACATGGAACGCAACGGCTTTCCGGTGGCGGGCTACGACCTCGACGCGGACCGGACCCGGGCGTTCCTGGACGGCCCGGCGGCCGGCCGCGCGATCACGGGCGTGGCGTCACCGGCCGAACTGATGGCGGTGCTGGAGAAGCCGCGCCGCATTCTCATGATGGTGCCGGCCGGCCCGTCCGTGGACGGCGCGATCGCGCACCTGGAGCCGCACCTGGAGGCGGGCGACATCCTGATGGATGGCGGCAACTCCTTCTTCCAGGACACGGAGCGGCGCAGCCGGGCGCTGGCGGCCAGAGGCTTCCACTACATCGGCACGGGCGTGTCGGGCGGCGAGGAAGGCGCGCTCCGGGGACCGAGCCTGATGCCGGGCGGGCAACCGGAGGCGTGGGCGGCCGTGGCGCCGATCTTCCGCGCGATCGCGGCCCGGGCGGAGGACGGCGAGCCGTGCGTAGCGCACCTGGGCCCCGGCGGTGCGGGCCATTACGTGAAGATGGTGCACAACGGGATCGAGTATGGCGACATGCAGCTGATCGCCGAAACGTACGATCTGCTGCACCGAGGCGCCGGCCTTCCGAACGATGAGCTGGCGGGCATATTCCGCGACTGGAACCGCGGCCCGCTGCAGTCCTACCTGATCGAGATCACGGCCGAGATCCTGGACCGGAAAGACCCGGAGCGCGGCGGCTCGCTGGTGGACGTGATCCTGGATGAGGCGGCGCAGAAGGGCACCGGCAAGTGGACCAGCCAGAATGCCTTCGACGTGGGAGCGCCGATCCCCACCATCAACGCCGCCGTCGAGAGCCGGATCCTGTCCAGCCTGAAGCGCGAGCGCGCGGCGGCGGCGCAGGTGCTGGGCGGCGGCACGGGCCTCTTCCGCGGGGACCGGGGCCGGTTGGTGCAGCTCGCGGAACGGGCGCTGCACGCCAGCAAGATCACCTCGTATGCGCAGGGTTTCGGCCTGCTGAAGCTCGCCTCGGCCGAGTACGGCTACCACCTGGACTTCGCGGCGATCGCGCGCATCTGGCGGGCCGGGTGCATCATCCGCGCCCGCCTGCTGGGCGACATCATGGCAGCGTTCCAGAGGCAGCGGGATTTGCCCAACCTGCTGCTGGACGAGTCGTTCCGGACGATCCTGGCGGACCATCAGCCGGCCTGGCGCGAGGTGGTGCAGAGCGCGGTCGGCCTGGGCATCCCGCTACTGGCCACGGGCGCTTCCCTGGCCTACTTCGATGCCTACCGGAGCGAGTGCCTGCCGGCCAACCTGACGCAGGCGCAGCGCGACTACTTCGGCGCCCACACGTATCGGCGGATCGACCGCGAGGGCGTCTTCCACACCGAGTGGGCGGCAGCGGCCGCCCGCGGGGACTGAACCATGAGCAATGGCCTGAAGTTGCGCGCCGACGGAGCGCTCGACTTCCTCTCGCTCGGGGCGCTGGTGCACCGCCTCGATCCGGGCGTGATCCCGTTCCGCAAGGCGACCGAGTGCCGGATCCACGTCAGCGGCGGCGAGTTCAACTGCGCGGCCACCCTGGCCGCCTGCTTCCGCCTGAACACCGGTGTGGTCACGGCCATGGTGGACTACCCGATCGGAGACCTGATCGCGGAACGGGTCCGCGCCATGGGCGTCCGGCCGTTCTACAAGCACTTCGCCCACAACGGCGTCAACGGCCCCAACATGGCGACGGTATACAGCGACCGCGGCCATGGCGTGCGCGCGCCGGTGGTGTTCTACAACCGTGCGGACGAGGCCGCGGCGAGGCTTCGGCCCGGTGACTTCGATTGGGCAGGGATCTTCGCGGAAGGAGTCCGCTGGTTCCACAGCGGAGGCATCTTCGCGTCGCTCTCGGAGACCACCGGTGAACTGATCATCGAGGCCATGCGGGCCGCGAAGGCGGCGGGCGCCGTGACCTCGTTCGACCTCAACTACCGCGCCAAGCTCTGGAACATCTGGGGCGGGCACGAGCAGGCACGGGCGGTGCTCGGCCGCATTCTCGAGCACGTCGACGTGCTGGTGGGCAACGAGGAAGACCTGCAGCTGGGGCTGGGCATTCCGGGGCCGCAGGCAGGTGCCCAGACCGGACTGGACCCAAGCGCGTTTCTGGGCATGATCGATCAGGTCACGGCGCGCTATCCGCAGGTGCGGATCGTGGCGACGACGCTGCGCGAAGTGCACTCGGCCAACCGCCACAGCTGGAGTGCGGTGGCGTGGATCGAAGGGCATTCGTACGTGGCACCCACGTGCGAGCTCGAGGTACTGGACCGGGTGGGTGGCGGCGATGGCTTCGCGTCGGGCCTGTGCTACGGCCTGCTGGCGGGCGAGGCACCGGATGCGGCGCTGCGGCTGGGCTGGGCCCACGGCGCGCTGCTGACCACCACGCCGGGTGACACTACCATGGTCACCCTGCCGCAGGTGCGGGCATTCGCGGCCGGCGGGTCCGCACGCATCCAGCGCTGAGCGGCGCCGGCGTGCCCCTCAGTTGCGGGGTACGGCCTCGAGCGCGAGCGGCACGCGCCGGAGCCCGGGCCACAGCTCGGCCATGCCGTCGGCGTCGCGCAGGAGCAGCTGACTGGACAGCCCGCCATCGAGCATCACGGCGCGGCGGCAGTCGAGCCCACCCATGAGCGCGGCCATCTCGGGAGTCGTCGGACCGACGGGCAGGTTCTGCAGGACGTTGCCCATGGCCGCATAGCGGGTGAGGGCCACCAGCAGGCGTCCGTCCCGCTGCAGGCACAGGGCCAAGCGCGCATCGCGGTGCTCGACATCCACACCGCGGTCGGCGGTCTGCAGCTGGATCGGGACCGTGCCATCCCCGTCCAGGAGAGTCGGGTAGGACTGGAAAGCCTCGGCGCAACCACCCCGTCGGCGCAGCTCGGGGAGATCGCCCGCGGCGACGAACGCCGGCCCCGCATCACCCTCGAGCACCACGGCCGTTGACAACGGACCCGTCCCTGGCGGCTGCAGCTCGCGACCCTCGCGGACCAGCCAGCCCCAGGGATCGCCGCCAGCGAACTGGCCGGCGTTGAAGGCCAGCACCGCGTCCGCCGAAGCGGAGTCCAGGTTCCAGGCACCGCGCAAGCCGAAGTCGCGCGTGGCCTGGCGAAGCCGCAGCCGGTACCTCGCCGGATCCAGCCGTACCAGCAGCACCCGAAAACGCGCCGCGACGGCATCGCCCGCCAGCAGCAGCTCGCCCCGCTCCAGCCCCGGGCGCAGTGACTCCCACACCACGGCCCTCCGCAGCGCCGGGTGCCCGGCCGTCCAGCGCGCCGGCGCCCGGGCCGCGGACCACCAGGTGTGCCACTCCCGGCCAACGCGCACTGACAGCGAGCTGGGCGGGAGCGTGGCGGCGGCCGGCTCCTGGCGCACCGCCGCGCGTCCCGCGGCCACGGTCACGAGCGCGAGCGCCCAGCCGAGCGGTGCGGCCCTGCCGATCATAGCTGCTGCTTCAGGAGAGCCACGAGCCGGCCGCAGCGGGTCTTGAGCACTTTGACCTCGGCCGGCGAATAGACCCAGAACATGCCCGTCCCATCCCCTGGCAACTTGAGTGCGCCATCGGCCTGCGCGAGCAATTCCGACGTGCAACCCGGGGTCAACCGCTCCTTCAGTATGAAGTACTGCCGCTCGGTGTAGCCGCAGGCCTGCATGCCCTTCTTCTGGGCCGCAGCCTGCGCTTCCCGGCGGCGCTCCTCCACCTTTCTCGGCTGCGGGCCGCAGTACTTTTCCGTCAGCGCCTCGAGCTTGACTTGCGCCGTCTGCATGGCCTGCATCGCGGCCTGCTGGCCCTTGTCGAGGGCAGCCGTCATCTCGGCGCTGATCGCCTGCCCCTCCGGGCTCATCATCGACTGAGTGCTGCAGGCCTGGTATTGATCCTCGCTCTTGACCTTCGCCGCCCACGACTTGAACGCAGCGAGCTCGGCATTCTCGGCGGCCAGCGCGCGCTCCAGACAGTCCGCCACCTCGGGCGTGATCTCCAGGACGTTCTCACTGTACGGCGAGCGTTGCTGCGGGTCATCCTCGGAGGCCGCGGCCGGCTTTTCGCCCACGGCCTGCTCCACTTTCTGCTTCAGCTTCCTCAGGCCGCCCAGCTGCGCCTGACCGGCCGTGGGAATCACCGCCGCCAATCCGGCAGCGACCAACAGCCACCGACGCAGACAGGCCGCCTTCGACACCCCACGCATACCGCCTCCGTTTTTCGCCAACGTACTGCAGTGCCCGGCCCGGAATGGGTCCGGCCCGGCATGTTTCGCAAGCGTGTGCTGCGATCAGAATCCAGATGTCGATCGCCAGGGGCCAGGAAGCGACCAGGCCTGGTTCTCGGTCACCGTGTTGCCCGGCTTTGTCGGGGTACGGTACGGGTGCGCGGGGAGACGCGGGCGTTCAGCTCGCTCTCGATATCCCGGTAATAACCCCCAAGATGCGTGGAATATGGCACCACCTGGTAGTCGACTGCAAAGCCGGCTCTCTGAATAATACGCACCCACGCCTCGGTGAGGGGCGACGGGATCTGGTCATCATCGGCCGCCCGCCAGAGCACCCAGTGCAGGCCGGGCCGGACCGGCCGGATCGAGTCGAGTACCGAAGCCAGCTGCTTCACGTCCCGTTGCAGGGCGGGCACCGCGATCCCCAGCCAGGCCAGGGACACGTCAGGGTGCCGTGCGATCGCGGCCGCCTGCTTCCCGTGGGCGCTCCAGACCTGCCAGGCCACCGCGGCCGTGTCGATCCGGAAGACTGCTGCGACCTGGCGCGTGATGGTCGCGAACTCCTCCACTCCCAGGCCGGCGAAATCGTGCCGGCCCCGGAGGTGGGGCAGCACTCCGAAATTGTCGTGCAGCACGCTGAGCGCGGCCATGTGGCTGACCCAGCCGGTAGTGCGACCGCGTCCCAGCCAGAAACTGGGATTCACCATGTGGGTGACCGAGAAGACGAGGCCGGGCGCAGGGCTCCCCGCCGCGCTACCGGCCGGTTGCACCGCGGAGGGGGGCACCAGGAGCCAGTAGGGCTGCACGGTGCCGTCCAGGGCGCGGTACCCCCAGACCTGGGGTCCCGGGTAGCGGAAGAAATCGCGCGGCTGGCGGACGTATCTGTAGAGGTTCACCAGCGTGTGGGCCTGCAGCCAGGCACCGAGAGGGATGGTATCCGGGGGCAGCGCGAATGCCGCCCTTACCGCCGCCACGCGGGCCGTCCGGACAGGATCAGCGTCCGTACCGGGTTTGGCCAGGCGGCGCGCAAGCCGGTAGGCCACCGAGTCCGTGAACACCGGGAGCTGCTGCAGGAACAGCAAGCGCCCCGAGGCAGGATCGGTAACCTCGGTTTCCAGGACGGCCATGCCGCGGAATTCCGCCGGCAGCGGCAGGCTAGCCGGGTAGACGGCCAGATACTCGCCGGCCGGTGCGATGGAATCTCCGAGCAGACCCAGCCACCGGAAGCGGACGCGCGGGCGGCCGGCCAGCCTGACCTGGGGCGGAGCGAGCGCCACCGAACGGGCGGTGTCCGGGAAGATGGGTGCGACGACCAGGTCGGAGTACGCGCCCAGCGCAATGGCGGTGGCCAATGCCTCCGGCACCGAGTCGACGGACAGCCAGCGGCGATGGAACTGCGACTCGGCCGTGCTGGTCACGATCCGGTACAGCAAGCGGTTCTCGCCCGCGCGCAAGGCCACGGTGTAGAGATCCTGGTCGGCCCGGGCGGGGCGTGCCGCATACCGGCTCGCCCCGAGCAGTTGTCCGTTCAGCCAGACCACGGTCCCGCCATTCGAGGCGATGCTGAGCACCGTATCCTGTCGCTGCGTGGGGCGGATCACCTCCAGCACGTACGACGCGCGGGTGTCCGGGCTGGCCGCGAAGCGCAGATCGAGCGTGCGCCCGGCAGCGGTGCGCTGGCGCCAGGCCAGGCCGGTCAGGCTGCCGAGGCGGCCGGCATCGCCCAGCTCCCGGTCCGAGCGCGCGGCTAGCAGGAGGGAATCCGCGGCCGCGGGGGCGAGCGGGTCGCACGGTGTCAGCGTCGCAGCTTGGGCGGCACAGCAGGGAGTGGGCCCGGAGACGTAGACTGCCGCGGCACGACGCCAGGGCAGGTCACGGCCGCAGGCACCAAGCAGCGCCGCTGCGGCCAGGACCAGTTGAAACCGGCGCAGGATCATGTGCGTCCGGAACCGAGGGAACTCGAGGGTCGCTTTGATGTTAGGCGCCGTGCCGGGACTGGCGCCAGCGGCCTGGCGCGCGGGCTCGCGGGCCCCCGAGGCCTGGCCCGGGCAGAGCCGCACCAGCGCTCGGGGCGGCGCCCCTGCCACGGTTGGGCGCGGGCCGCGCCCCGGGCAGCGCGCGCCAACCCTGCCGCTGGCGGCACGGGGCTCGGACTCGCCATTCTACGGCAACTGGTCCGGCCGTTGGGTGGATGCGTGAGCGTCGCATTCCGGGCCGGGAGCGGCAGTACCTGCGCGGTCGGCGCGCGGAGTCAGCCGCATGCGCGGGTGAACACGGGTCAGTCGCGGCGACCGCGGCCCCGCGTGGCGCAGATAGCGACACCGAGCACCGGAACCAAGAACCCGGAAGATCCGGCATCGCTGCCGGCAGCATCATCTGACTGCAGACCGCTCGACCACGACGTTGCTGCCACCATCACTGCCCCGGGCGGGCGTGGTTGTCCCGGTTTGCCCATCGGTTCCCCAATGAATCCCGAATGAAAGGCACTGTCCCCATGGCTGCACACGAGCTCAAGCCGCGCGTGCGCAAGGTGATCGCCGAGGTCCTGAAGATCGAGCCGGACAGCATTCCGGATGATGCCAACTTCGTGTTCGACCTGGGCGCCGACTCCATGCAGAGCGTCACGCTGGTGGCCGGATTCCAGGAGGAGTTCGGCATCGAGATGGATGAGGACAGGGCCCTGCAGGTGCAGACCGTGAGCGACGCCGCGACGTTCATCGCCAGCTACCTGCACTGAGCCGAGGACGGTTATGGCGGAGACCAGACCGAATCTCGATCCGATCTTCTATCCCCGCTCCGTGGCGATCGTAGGGGCGACCCGAACCCCCGGAACGGTACCCTACGACATCGTGCTCAACATCCTGCGGACGGACTTCCAGGGAACGGTGTACCCGGTGAGCCCGCGCGAGCGCTTCATCGCGGGGGTGAAGGCGTACAAGTACGTGCTCGACATCCCGGATCCGGTGGACCTCGCGATCCTGGTATTTCCCAGCTCGGTCTGCCACCTCGCGCTCGAGCAGTGCGGCCAGCAGGGGATCCCGGCGGCGGTGGTGATTTCGGCCGGATTCAAGGAGGTCGGGCCGGAGGGAGCGCAGCGGGAACAGCGGCTGGTGGAGATCGCGCGCCAGTACGGGATCTCGTTCATCGGGCCGAACTGCCTGGGGGTGATCAACACCGACCCGACGGCGATGCTGAACGCGTCGTTCGCCCGGCGCATGCCGGAGGAGGGCAGCATCGGCTTCCTCTCGCAGCGCGGCGCGCTCTGCACGGCCGTGCTCGACTACGCCTATGCCAAGCACATCGGCTTCTCGAAGTTCGTGAGCTTCGGCAACAAGGCGGATGTGAGCGAGATCGACCTGCTCCGGTACCTGGGCGATGACCCGAAGACGAAGGTCATCCTGCTCTACCTCGAGGAGATCTCGGACGGCCGCGCCCTCATCGCGGCCGCCCGGGACGTGATCACAAGGTGCGGCAAGCCGGTACTGGCGATCAAGTCCGGCCGTACCCGCGAGGGCGCGCATGCGGCCGCGTCCCACACGGGATCCCTGGCCGGCAGCGACGAGATCGTGGATGCGGCGCTCAGGCAGGCGGGCAT
>VEPF01000446.1:24542-30298 GCA_012027055.1 Gemmatimonadota bacterium
GGCGGGCATCATGCGCTGCACCGACATCGAGGAGATGTTCAACAAGGCGATCGCGCTCGCGTACCAGCCGCTGCCGCGCGGCAACCGGGTCGCGATCATCACGAATGCCGGCGGTCCGGGCGTGCTGACCACGGACGCGGCCGTCCACGAAGGCCTGCGCCTCGCCCGGTTCTCGGAAGCCACCACCGAGGTATTCCGGAAGACCCTGCCCAAGACCGCGAACATCGCGAACCCCGTGGACGTGATCGGGGATGCGCGGGCGGATCGCTACAGCATCGCCATCTCGGAGGCCATGCGGGATGACAACGTGGATGCGGCCTTCATCATCCTCACGCCCCAGTCGATGACGGACATCAACGCCATCGCCAGCGAGGTGGTGGCGGTGTCGCACCGCTTCGACAAGCCGGTCTACACGTCCTTCATGGGCGCGGCCGATGTGGCGTCGGGCATCGACATCCTGCAGCGGAACCGGATCCCGCACTACATCCTGCCGGAGTCCATGTGCAGCTCGTTCGCGAGCGCCTGGCATTTCCGGGAGCGGCTGGAACCGGCACGGACGGCCGACTCGCCGCCCATCAGCCGCGACCCGGCGGCCGCGCATGCCGTGCTGGCTGCGGCCATGGCCGCCGGCCGCAGCTACCTGGCGGAGACCGCGGCCACGAAGGTCCTGGCCGCCTACGGCTTCCCGGTCCTGCCGGCCGCAGTGGCGCGCTCGCCCGAGGAGGCAGCCGAGGGGTTGGCCGCGGTAGGCGCGCCCGCGGTCATGAAGGTCCTCTCCCCCGACATCGTCCACAAGTTCGACGTGGGCGGCGTGGCGCTCGGCATCGCCGGTCCCGAGCAGGCCGCGGCCGCATACCGGGAAATGCTCGCCACGGTCACGCGCCTGCTCCCGACCGCGCGCGTGGACGGGGTGCTCATCACCAGCCAGATCCCGCCCGGCCAGGAGGTCATCCTCGGACTGAAGCGCGACCCGTCTTTCGGGCCGGTGCTCATGTTCGGCTTCGGGGGGATCTTCGTGGAGATCTTCCGGGACGTGGCCTTCCGGGTGGCGCCGCTCGAGCCGGGCGCGGCCCGCGAGCTGATCGACCACACCCGGGCCGCGCAGCTGCTGAAGGGGGCGCGCGGGCGCCGGCGGGGCGATCTCGCGAGCGTCGCGGAGTGCCTGGAGCGGCTGTCGCTGCTGGCGGTCGAATGCCCGCAGATTCGCGAGCTGGACATCAACCCGCTGATCGTGCTCGAGGAAGGCAGGGGCAGTTTCGTAGCGGACGTCAAGATCATGGTGCAGCAGCCCGATACCGATTCCGGAGCGAACGCATGAGGATCATCATCGAACCCACGGCCGACGCCATGAGCCGCTGGGCGGCCACGTACATCGTCAAGAAGATCGACCGGTTCCAGCCTACCGCGGAACGGCCCTTCGTGCTCGGGCTGCCGACCGGCAGCTCGCCCATTGGCACCTACGAGCACCTGGTGCGGTTCCATCGCGAGGGCAAGGTGTCCTTCCGGAACGTGATCACGTTCAACATGGACGAGTACATCGGGCTGCCGGCCACGCATCCCGAGAGCTACACCTACTTCATGCACCACCACCTGTTCCGGCACATCGACATTCCGCCGCAGAACGTCAACATCCTGAACGGCAATGCGCCGGACCTGGAGGCGGAGTGCGAGCAGTACGAGGAGAAGATCAAGCGGATGGGCGGCATCCACCTCTTCCTCGGCGGGATCGGACCGGACGGCCACATCGCCTTCAACGAACCCGGCTCCTCGCTGACCTCGCGGACGCGCGTGAAGACCCTGACCTACGACACGCGCAAGGCCAACTCCCGCTTCTTCGGCAACGACATCGACAAGGTGCCGAGGCTGGCCCTGACGGTCGGGGTGGGCACCGTCATGGACGCGGACGAGGTCATGATCCTGATCAGCGGCTACGCCAAGGCGCGGGCGCTGCGGCAGTGCGTCGAGGAGGGCGTCAACCACTTCTGGACGGTGTCCATGCTGCAGCTGCACCGGCGCGGCATCATCGTCTGCGATGATGATGCCACCATGGAGCTGAAGGTCGGCACCGTGAAGTACTTCAAGGACATCGAGCGGGAAAACGTCAACCTGTGAGCGGACACGCCGCGCCGGTCGCGGTTGGAGCGAGGCCGGGGCGGCACCGATAAGGAGTCATGGCTCATCGCCCCCTGACGGAGACGGAAATCCGCCAACTGGAAGCGCAGGGCTGTTCCGCCCAGGACTGGTCACAGGTGCTGGTGAAAGGTCCCTTCCAGGCGGAGCGCGTGGTGGGCGCGCATTTCAGCGGCAACGTACGCCTGGGACGCCTGAACGGCGCGGTATCGCTGCCCGGCCGTCCGGACCGGCGCTGCGGGGTCTACTGGTCGCGCGTCCACGAGTGCACCATCGGCGACCATTGCGTGGTGGACCAGGTGGGGCTCATGGCGCATTACGAGCTCGAGGTCCACGTCGCCGTGGAGCAGGTCGCGGTGCTGCAGGTCACGGGCGAGACGTCGTTCGGCAACGGCGTGGAGATCGATGTGCTGAACGAGGGCGGCGGCCGAGGCCTGCCGATCTGCGACCGGCTCTCCGCCCAGCTGGCGTACCTGATCGTCTGCTACCGTCACGACGCGGCGCTGGTGGCGCGGCTGACCGAGCTGGTGCGCGCCTACGCCCGCAGCCGGCGCGCGCCCACGGGGCGGATCGGGGAAGGCGCGCAGCTGAGCCGGGTCAGCTACATCAGCAACGTGGAGATCGGCCCGTTCGCCCAGCTGGAGGGCGCGGCCCGCCTGGAAGAGGGCACCATCGCCAGCTGCCGGGAGGCGCCCACGCGGGTGGGCACTGGCGTGCAGGCGCGCCGGTTCATCTTCCTCTCGGGCGCGCAGGTGGACCAGGGCGCGATCGTGGATCGCTGCCTGGTCGGGCAGAACGTGAGCATGGGCAGGCAGTACTCCGCCGAGAACTCGGTCTTCTTCTGCAACTCGGAGCTGTTCCACGGCGAGGCGTGCTCCGTATTCGCGGGGCCCTACACGGTGACCCACCACAAGTCCACGCTGCTGATCGCGGGACTGTTCTCGTTCTACAACGCGGGCAGCGGGACAAACCAGAGCAACCACATGTACAAGCTCGGGCCGGTCCACCAGGGGGTGCTCGAGCGCGGCTGCAAGACGGGCTCGTTCAGCTACCTGCTCTGGCCCAGCCGGGTGGGCGCGTTCTCGAGCGTGATCGGGAAACACGCCACGCACTTCGACAGCTCGAACCTGCCGTTCGCGGTGATCAGCGAGCACGCCGGCCGGAGCGTCTGCATCCCGGGCATGAACCTGTTCACGGTCGGCACCCGGCGGGATGGCGCGAAGTGGCCGGCGCGGGACGGACGCACGGATCCCGCCCGCCTGGACCAGGTGCACTTCCCGGTGCTTTCGCCATACACCATCGGCCGCATGCTGCGCGGGATCGAGCAGCTGAACGCGCTCGCCGGGAAGGCGCGGGAGGGCCAGGACTTCCTGAACTTCAACGGCATCGCCGTCCAGAAACTGCTGGTGAAGACCTCGGCCCGGTACTACGAGATCGCGATCCGCCTGTTCATCGGGGAGTGCCTGGCGCGCAAGCTCGAGTCGCTGGGGCAGGCGGCCACGCTGGCCGAGCGGCGGGCGGGGCTGGCGGCGGACGTGGCCCCGGAGTTGTACCCGTGGGTCGACCTGGGCGGACTGCTGGCGCCGCAGCCGGTCGTGGCCGCGCTGCTGGCGCGGGTGACCAGCGGCGCCCTGGCCGACCTGGATGCCTTCCTGCGGGCCTGCCGCGCCATCCACCGCGACTACGAGAAGCACGAGTGGTCGTGGTGCGCCCGGCTGATCGCGCAACGCACCGGTCAGGACCTGGCCACGATCCCGACCGCCGCCCTGATCCAGCTGCTGGAGCAGTGGCGCGAGACGGTGGGCAAGTTCCACAACATGGTGGTGCAGGACGCGGCCCGGGAGTTCGACGCGGATATGCAGCTGGGCTACGGGATCGATGGCGATGCGGCCGTGCGGGCGGCCGATTTCGAGGCGGTCCGGGGCGCGCATGTGTCCAACAAGTTCGTGCTCGGGGTCAGGGAGGACACGGAGCGGACGAACGCGCGCGCCCAGCAGCTGATCGACCGCCTTTCCGCGCTGGTCCCGGCGGACGTACCATTGGTCGGAACCCAGGCGTAGCGGACGACGACGGATCGGGAGACGGGGCTGACATGCGGCCGGAACAATGGGAGATCTTCAAGCGCGCGGTTCGGCGGGAGCCGCAGGCGGCGGTCCCGCTGGCGCTGATCGTGGACAGCCCGTGGATCCCCGGCTATCTCGGCATCAGCCACCTCGACTACTATCTCGACCCCGAGCTCTGGTTCCAGGCCAACCTGCGCATCGTCCGCGAGTTCCCGGACATCATCCTGGTGCCATCCTGGTGGACCGAGTTCGGGATGGCCGCGGAGCCATCGGTGCTGGGCGCCAAGATCCGCCTGTGGCCGGACAATACGCCGAGCGTGCAGCATACGCTCTACCGCCTGGATGACGTTACCCAGCTGCTGGACTACGACGTCCGCACCGATGCCTTCGCCGGGCTCACGCTGCAGCGCATCCGCATGAGCCGCGACCGCATTCATGCCGCCGGCCACGTGCTGCCGCTGGTCACCGCCCGTGGACCGCTGTGCACCGCCGCGTTCGTGCGGGGCACCACCGAGTTCATGATGGACCTGGTGGACGATCCGGCCGGATCGCACGCGCTGCTCGACCTCTGCACCGGCGTGGTCATCGACTGGCTGCGGGCCCAGCACGAAGTCATGGGCGGGGACGTGGAGGGGATCTTCATCCTCGACGACATCGTCGGCTTCGTGAACGAGCAGCACTACCTGGAGTACGCGGCTCCCTACCTGAAGCGCATCTGTGACGCCTTCCCGGCCGACTGGATCAGGATCTACCACAACGATGCCAGCGTGGATGCCTGCCTGGACCATCTGCCCGATGCGGGCTTCAACGTGCTGAACTGGGGCAAGCAGAAGGACATCCGCGAGGTGAAGCGCCGGGTCGGCGCGCGCATGTGCCTGATGGGCAACGTGAACCCGCTGGAGATCGGCGTGCGGGGCACGCCTGCGGAAGTGCGGCAGGCCACGCTCGAAGTGCTGGCGGGCGCGGGCGGCGAAGGCGTCTACCTGTCGGTCGGCGGCGGGGTGAGCCCGGGCATGCCGGGGGCCAACATCCGCGCCATGCTCGCGGCCCTCGCGGAATACAACGCGGAACGCGCGGCCGGCTGACCGCGTGCCGCCCGACGAACCGGCCCGGCACCGGCCTCACCGGCCTCACCGGTCCGCCGAGGACTACCATCACCAGGAGTCCCCCACCATGTCCAGCCGCACGCTGTTGCCCTTTCTGCTGATCGCGTTCACCGGAACGGCCGTGCCGGCCCAGCAACCCGGCGCCACGGTGCCCGCGCCGCTCGCCCCCGAACTGTTCCGCGAATTCCACTGGCGCAATATCGGACCGTTCCGGGCCGGACGCACGCGCGCGTCCGCGGGACATCCGGCCCGCCCGTTCACCTTCTACGTGGGCGTGGTGAACGGCGGTGTCTGGCAGACCACGGATGCGGGCCGCACCTGGCGTTCGATCTTCGACGACCAGCCGACGCAATCGGTCGGTGCCGTCGTGGTCGCGCCGTCCATTCCGTACATCATCTACGTCGGCAGCGGCGAGGGCCTGCAGCGGCCGGACCTGTCGGTGGGCGACGGCGTGTAT
>VEPF01000395.1 GCA_012027055.1 Gemmatimonadota bacterium
GAAAGCGACCTGCTGCTGCAGCAGCAGGATCTGGTCCTCGAGCACCTGCACGCGACGCTCGAGCCCGCGGGTGTCCGGCGCGGGAGGCGGGGGCGGCGGCACGGTGCCGTGGGGGTTGAGGGCGACGGCGGGCAGGGCGAGCACGTGATCGACCACGCGTCGCACCATGCGGGCCGCGCCGAAGCCGGAGCCCACCGCTTTCCCCGGCTGCACCAGCCCGGTGAGCACGGCCTGCAACCGGTAGGCAACGGCGCGGGGCAGCAGCAGGCGGTAGGTGCGGCCGCTGGTCACCACCAGCACCCGCGCGCGGAACGGCCCAATGCGGAGCGAGACGCGCACCACGCCCGCGGTGGGCACCTCGTACTGGCGCCAGCTCCCGGCGGCCGCCGAGCGCACGCACAGCAGCCGCCGCTCCGTCACCACGAACAGCCACGGCCGGCGGAGCCAGCGGGGGCGGCCGCGCTTGCCGCGGGCGATGGCCAGGAAGTGTTCGTCGCCGGTCAGGATGGCCGGAAGGTCGCGCAGCTCGCGCTGGTTCCACCAGCGGGAGCCCTCGCCCAGCTCCTGCAGCTGCTGGTCAACGAACCCGCGATCCAGAGGCATGGCAGTGGCTCAGGTCAGATGGAGCGTGCCCCCGAAGGATCGGGTCCCCCGGCGCCCCGGCGCAAGACGGGGACGGCAGCGGTTTCACACGAAGGCACGAAGGAGCACGAAGGCACGAAGGACGGATGCACGAAATCCGTTGTTGAACAACAGAAGCCGTTCATCCGTTCTCGGCGTCCGCGGCGGTTGCTCATTTCCGTGGTTCCGGCACGACTGTCACCCGCAACTCCGATGGATACGCCCGGGAATGGTGCACCACGTTGTGCGCGACCACGCCGGTGCTCTCGTCGTAGTTGCGTCCGCCGGTGTTGAGGTTGCGGTCGAAGCGCGGGAAGTTGCTGCTCGAGACCTCGATGCGAATGCGGTGGCCGGGCGCGAAGAAGTTGCTGGTGTTCATGGGGCCGAGCGTGACCGGGTACGCCTTCCCTGGCTCCATGCGCGTCTCGCGGTCGTAGCCTACGCGGTAGCGCATGCGCTGGATGGTCTCGTCGAGGTTGTAGGCGCGCCCGTCGGGGTAGACGTCGATGAGTTTGACCGTGAAGTCGGTGTCACGGGCATCGGACTCGACGAAGAGCTTCAGCTCGACCGGCCCGCTCACCTCCATGCCTTCCTTCAGGGGCTCGGTGCTGTAGACCAGGATGTCCGCGCGCGCGGCATCCTGCCGCAGCTGGACGCGCGCGCCACCCTGCACGGCGTTGCCCGTGCAGCACACGTTGCCGCCGTACGAGGACACGGGATCCATGGGATCGTACGCGAACCGGTCGGGGCGATCGGTCCGCGGCGCCGCCGCGGTCAGGCGCCCGTCGCCGTGCACCGTATTGGCGTTGCCCTCGCCGGCCAGGAAGAACGAGACCGGCCGCGCGCCGCGCGGCGGCCAACTGTCGCTGCTCTGCCAGCGGTTGCTGCCCATGGTGAAGTAGCGGACCTTTGGCAGCGTGTCGAGCAGTCCGTTCGGCTCGCCCTTGAGCAGCAGGTCGAACCAGGCGTTGGTGAGCGACGTGTAGTCCCAGCGCGCATCGCCCATGCTGCGCTCGCCCACGATGGTGTTCTCGGTGGCGCGCGTGTAGGAGCAGTGCAGCACGGGCGCGATGATGGCGTACTGCCGGTCGGCGACCTCGGGCGAAGCGGTTTTCCGGGCGTGGTTGAACATCGCCAGGTTCGGCGAGGTGGAGACGTCGTACCAGGACATGAACCAGAGCGCGGGCACGTCGAACGGCATGTCATCGTGATAGAGCCCGCCGCGGTACCAGGCGGAGTCATTGGGCGTGCGCTGGATCATGCGGCCGCCGGTGGGCACCGGCATGGAGTCCGCGAAGACGCCGCGCGGCCCGTCCAGGGCCCGGTAGATGTCCTGCACCGGCAGGTGGCGGAGCGCCTGCGCCCAGTCCACGGACGGGGCCTGTTGCGCCAGGTCGAACGACTTCGACACGCGCACCAGCTCCTCCTGCGTGGTGCCGGGCGGGAACATCGGCCGGACCTGGTTCTGCTGCCCGTACAGCCAGGCGATGAACAGCATCTGCACCGCGCCGCCGCGGTACCAGTTGCCCTGCTCGTAATAGGGCCCGACCCGGCCCACGCCCGCGCCGAAGCCCTGGGCGATCATGGCGCTGAACGCCGGGTTGCCGAGCGCGGCCACCCCCATCTGCCATTCCGCAGTGGATGAGCAGCCGATGGTGCCCACCCTGCCGTTCGACCACGGCTGCGCCGCGATCCACGACAGCGCGTCGTAGCCATCGGTGCGAGGCGGGCCGAGGATGTCGTAGTTGCCCTCCGAGAAGAAGTGCCCGCGCTCGTTCTGCTCGACGTAGGCGTAGCCGCGGCGCACGTAGTCCAGGGCGACGCTCAGGTCGCGCGGGGCGCCGTTCCGGACGTCCCAGTAATTGAAGTTGTACGGCGTTTTCGAGAATACCGTCGGCACCGCGGCGGTGGCGTGCTTCGGCCGGTAGATGTCGGTGGCCAGCCGCACGCCGTCGCGCATGGGCATCATGAACTTGCGTTCCACCACGGCCAGGGACTGCAGCTCGCGCTCGGTCTGCCAGCGGCGCCTGACGAGCGCGGTGTCCGGCGCGCTGCGCTGCGCGCGCAGCGCGGGGGCGAAGGCGAGCACGAGAATGCCCGCGAGCAGCAGGCAGCGCGAGCTGCGCATGGCAGAACTCCCTCGTTCGAAAGGGTCGTGGGCCGGCGCGCTCAGTCGGCGCGCGCCGGCGGCGGGACGTCCGGAGCAGGCTCGGGCCGCGGCCCGCGGGCGGTCGCGAAGCGGTATGCGCGCGCGTCCGGCAGCTTGCCGAACCGGCCGAGCACCCAGCAGATGCACTTGTGGCCGAAGTCGGTCGGCTGCACGAACATCATCGGACAGCCGCCGGCGATCACCGAGACGTCGTGCTCGGTGCAGAAGCGCACGGCCGCAGCGGACAGACTGCCCGGCCCGATCCCGCGGTGGATCCAGACCCGCTGGACGCCGGCCGCGGTGCACTGCTCCAGCACCTGGAGCGTGGCGTCCGGCGCGGTCCCGATGACCACGCCGTCAACGCTGCCCTCGATCGCCGCGAGCGAGCGGTAGCATCGGTCGCCCTCGACCTGGTCCGCCGCCGGATTGACGGCGAACACGTCATACCCGTCCGCGCGCAGGCGGCGGTAGATGACGTTGGCGGCGTTGGGCTGGTCCCGCGAGACCCCGGCGACGGCGATCCGGCGGTGGGACAGGAACTCGGCAGCCGCTGCAGGAAGGCTGGACACGCTCACCTCCTGTCTTGATTGTGGCGACCGGAATATAGTCCCCTGCGGGCGGGCGGATGCAAGCAGGGGCGCGGCGGTTGCCGCGCCCCTGCCGCATGCGTGCAGCACCGGTACTACCGCCGAAGCTTGCCCTTGATCATGGTGAAGCTGTGGGCCGGGAAGGTGTATGTGAAGCTCTTCCCGCTCGCGTTCAGCGCCCCCTTCTCCACCGTCTTCACCGGCTCGCTCCCGAAATCGTTGCGCGCCTTGATGTCCGGCCCGTTCACCTCCCACACCTGGAACGGTCCGCTGAAGTTGCCCTCCTGCGCCAGGATGTCCGCCGCGATGGCGTTGTCCTTGTGCCGGTTGATCACGCCGATCACCACCGTCCCGTCCGGCTGGTGCGTGGCCGAGACATCCAGGTAGGGCACGCCCCTGATGGTCGCGGTCTGCTCGCCCAGCCCGAGCGGGAAGTTCTCGCTGGTGTCGTACTTGCCGCTCTCCACGAACACGTCGAGCGCGGTGCCGTAGGCGTGCTTGGCGAACAGCTGGAGCGGGTAGTAGATGGTCTGCTTGAACATGCCCGTGGGGTTGGTGAAGATGGGCGCGATCACGTTCACCAGCTGCGCCATGTTGGCCATCTTCACGATGTCGGCGTTGCGGATGAAGCCGTTCAGGAACCCGGCCACCACCAGCGCGTCCTCCAGGTTGTACTTCTCCTCGAGCGCGTTCCGCCCCACCGCGTCGGCACCGCGCCGGGCGCGGTACCAGACGTTGTACTCGTCCCAGGCGATGTAGATGGGCGGCTTGGTGCCCCGCGCCGCCTCCGTCATCATCTCCTTGATGACGCCCCGCACCAGGTCGGTGCGCTGCTCCATCACCAGCGGCGTGGCCAGAAAGTCGTAGTAGTTGTCGGAGACGTTGCCCACGTACATGTGGAGCGCGATGTAGTCCACGTAGTTCTTCAGCGAGTCCAGCACCACCTTGTTCCAGTGCATCGGGTCGCCGCCCGGCCGGAAATTGGAGGCACCGGCGGCGATGAGCTTGATGGTCGAGTCGGTGCGGACCATGAGCTTGGCGGTCTCGCGGGCCTTCTCGACGTAGTCCTCGACGCTCAGGTGGCCCATCTGCCAGGGGCCATCCATCTCGTTCCCCAGGCTCCAGTACTTGATGCCGTACGGTTCCGGGAAGCCGTGCTTCTTGCGCAGCTCGGCGTAGTACGGACCTTCCTTCACGTTGGTGTACTCGACCCAGCGGCGGGCCTCCTCGATGGTGCCGGTGCCCATGTTGACCGTGAAGTACGGACGCGTGCCCACCTTCTTCACGAACTTCATGAACTCGTTGGTGCCGAAGGTGTTCGGCTCCAGGACGTACCAGGCCAGGTCGAGGCGCGGGATCCGTTCCGGGCCCACGCCGTCCAGCCAGTGGTAGTTGGAGACGAAGTTGCCGCCCGGGTAGCGCGCGATGGCGACGTTCAGGTCCTTGACCGCCGCCAGTACGTCGGTGCGGAAGCCATCCTGGTCGGCCAGTGGCGAGCCGGGCTCCCAGATGCCGCCGTAGATGTGACGGCCCAGGTGCTCGACGAAGTTGCCGTAGATGAGCGAGTCCACCTGGCCGACGGTCCGGTCCAGGTCCAGCTTGATGCGGGCCCGCTGCTGCGCCTGCACCGGTCCGGCCGGCAGCAACGCGGCGAGGGAGAAGGCCGCGAGGGCGATGCGGATGCGTGCTTGCATGGTTCATTCCGATCGGATGGGATGGAAGCGCCGACCCGCCGGAGGCCGGGTCGGTCCAGCAGATTAGGCAGCCGCGCGCGAAGTCGTCAATCCGTCCGATGCGCGCGGCTACCGGAATACCGGCCGCGGATCGCCGAACGTGGTCTGTCCCGGGAAGTCCGTGAAGAGCTGGTCCCCGGCGGGATAGGCCGCGGAGTGGAAGAGCACGGCCCGGTGCGCGCGGGATTCCGCAAGCCAGGCGCGCACCGGCGCCGCATCGGCGTCGTTGCCCACCTTGAGCGCCACCGCCTGCGCGCCCAGTTCCCGGGCCCGCGCGATCACCCGTTCGGCCTGCCCGGGCGCGTCCACGTGCACGTGCTCCAGCCGGAGCGGCAGCGTCTCCGCGAGGCGCAGGAGGTAGCGGCGGGGGGCGTCGTAGTACTGCACCTCGCCGCGCTGCGATGAGCCTTCCACCACGATGGTCTCCGCCACCCGGAACGGTACCGGGCGATCACCGATCACCGCGGTCCGTCCCTCGCGCCGCACGGGCGCGGAGCCGATCAGAGTGCCGGAGCCCTGGTAGCCCAGCACGTCGCCCACGAACCGGTCGGTGGGGAAGTAAACGTCGATACCCCGTGCCGCGAGGTACGCGGCCGCCTGCATCTTGTCGGGGTAGTCGCCGCAGCCCACCACCAGGTCCGCGCCCGCGCGCTGGGCGGCATCGACGAGCGACGAGATGCCGTGCGTGTCCACCAGCAGCGCCACGCCGCGCCAGGAGCGCGTGGTGGGATACTGCACCTTGTCGGGCAGCACCTCGAAGCGGAACACGCCGGCGGAGTCGGGGGCCAGCCAGCGGGCCCCGATCTGCACCAGGATGGTGCCGGTGGCCGGGTCCGGCAGCGCGCCGGTGACCGCGGTCACGTCCCGCAGGCGCGCGCCCTCGTGGTAGTTGAGCACGGGGTCGGCCGCGGGCGGATGCTGGAAATCGTAGCGGAGCTGGTAGGAGAGCCAGTCGCGCGCCACCCGCTCCATCTGCGAGACGATGCGGGTGGCGGAGTCGACGCGGATGGCGCTGGCGCCCAGCACGAATTCCTGCGTGCCCCGCGGCGCGACCAGGTGCCGTGCGACCGGCGTGAGCTGCCAGAGCGGGCGGAACGTACCGGCCGCCAGCGCCTCGTAGACGTCGGCTTTGGCGCGCTCGCCCGCGGCGCGCGCGGCCGCGGCGGCGGCCCGGAAGGGTGGCGCCGTGGGCCGGCCGCACTCGGCGGCCGTGAAGGCCACCGTCTCGAGCGCGAGCAGGTGGCGGATGGGGTGCGTTTCGACTGGCGCCAGCGCTGCGAAGGCGTCGGCGGCTGCGCACACGCCCGCGCTGTCCCCGGCCACGCGCGCCACCGTGAAGCGCGCATCGGCTGCCAGCAGCGAGTCCGCGAACCGCCGCTGCCGCATCACCTCGACGTATTCCGCGCGGAAGCCGGCCGGCTGCCAGTCCCAGAAGCAGGAGTAGCAGACCGGCGTCTCGTTGAGCCGCACGGGCTGGGGCGGCAGGGGCGCGGCGGGGGGCGGGGGCGCAGTGGCGGGGCCGCACGCGGGGGGGG
>VEPF01000053.1 GCA_012027055.1 Gemmatimonadota bacterium
GGATCGAAGGGCAGAGGCAGGAGCGGCACCCCCGTCGACGCGTCGAAGAGGGCGAGCACCTGCCCCGCGAGCGCCGGTGCAAACCGGCCCGCCGGCAAGAGCCCGTCCGCCGACATGCGGACCTCGACGGTGCCGAGCAGGTCTCCCGAAGCCCGGTCCCGTATGTCCAGACTCACCGGCAGGAGCGACGCGGATCCGGCGACGGCGTCGCTCCGCGCGGACGCCCGCTCCAGCGTCCAGTACTCGCGACGCGCCGGGTCCGTCACGACCACCGCCGAGACCGAGGGATCGAGATTCTCGAACAGTTGGACGAGCCCCTGAGGCGTATCCGCAGCTGTCCCGGCGCGCAGGGCCTCCTGCACGCCCGGCGCCTCGGTCAGGAAGAGCAAAGCGGAACGCAGGCGGACCCAGCGGGACGCGACGGATGTGACGGTCAGTTCCAGGGATTCTTCCAGCCGCGCGCGCACCAGGGCCTCGCCCGAGCGCGCGGTGGCCCGCGTGAGCCACAGGCCGAGCATCCCCAGCGGGATCACCGCCACCGCTAGGACGATGAGCAGGATGCGGGCTCGGAACGAGAGCGGACGAAGCATGCGAGCGCGCTCCGGTCTCACTCGGCATCCCGGGCGGCGCGCTCGCCGGTCCGGGTCAGGCCGCCGAGCCCGTACTTCTGGATCAGGCGGTCGAGCCGCGGCCTGGAGATGCCCAGGATCTCCGCCGTCCGGGACTTGTGACCGTGGGTTGCCTCGAGCACGTGCGCCACGTGCTCCTTTTCGGCTTCCTCCAGGGTGGTGAGCCGGTGCGCCGCAGGCCCCCGCGGTCCCAGCGCCAGGTCTTCAGGCCGAATGACGTCGCCCCTCGCGAGCACGACGGCGCGCGTCAGACAGTTCTCGAGCTCGCGCACGTTCCCTGGCCAGCTGTGTGCCAGCAGCGTCTCTACCGTCTCCGGGGCCAGCAGCGGAGACTCGCGACCGACGGCTCGGCTGGCTTTGCGCACCAGGTGTTCGGCGAGCGGTGGCAGGTCCGAGATCCGGTCGCGCAGCGGTGGCACCACGATCTCCACCACCCGCAACCGGTAATAGAGGTCCTCGCGGAATTCGCCCCCGCCGACCAGCGCCTCGAGGTCGCGGTGCGTCGCCGCGATGACGCGGGCTTCCGTCCGCTGAGACGTTTCCGCGCCCACGGGATAGTACTCGTGCTCCTGGAGCACGCGCAGCAGCTTGCCCTGGAACTCGAGCGACGTGTCGCCGATCTCGTCCAGGAAGATCGTCCCCTTCCCCGCGAGCGCGAAACGGCCGCGCCGGTCGCCGGCGGCGCCGGTGAACGAGCCCTTCACGTGGCCGAACAGCTCCGACTCCAGCAGGGTCGCGGGCAACGCCGTGCAGTTCACCGGCACGAACGGCTCGCGGGCGTGGGGTGAGTTGCTGTGGATGGCCCGCGCGATCAGCTCCTTGCCGGTCCCGCTCTCGCCGCGGATGACCACGTTCGCGCGAGTGGCGGACACCTGGCCGATCGTCTTGAAGATGCCCACCATGCGCGGGTCGTGCCCGATCAGCTCGTAGGATCTCTCGGCGACGTCGGGCGCCGGAGCGCGGGTAGCGACCGCGCGCGCCGCCCGGTCATCGAACACCTTGTTGATCACGCCGCGCAGCTGGTGCAGGTCCAGCGGCTTCACGAGAAAATCCGCCGCGCCTTCCCGCATCGCCGTGGCCACGGTCGGCAGGTCGTCGTAGGCGGTCATCAGCACCACCGCGACCTGCGGGGCACGCTCTCGCAGGAGGCGCAGGAGCTCGAGTCCGTCCATTCCCGGCATGCGCACGTCGGCAAGAACGATGTCGGCGGGGGATTCGGCGAGGGATCGGAGGGCGCTGGCGGCATCGGCAGCGGTGCGGACCGTGGTGTCCGACCGGGAGAGCGCCTCCGCCAGTGATGCGCGGATCCGCGCATCGTCATCGACGATGAGAACGTCGCGCTTCATGGTTGTGCCCCGCGTCTGTTGCCTGAAGAGATCGGCCGTTGGCCGGCCCGGCGCAAGGAGGGAGACGTACGGGGCAGCCCGATCTCCGCTCCACCCGCGATCTGGCTTGCGCCAGCACAGCGGACCTGAATGCGGTCTGGGGAACCAGCGCCAGCGATGTGTTTGCGGTGGGCTACAACGGCACCATTCTGCACTACAACGGCACTTCCTGGTCGCCCATGACCAGCGGCACCAGCCAGTGGTTGAACGGTGTCTGGGGCAGCGCTGCCAACAACGTGTTCGCAGTGGGGGACCTGGGCACCGTTCTGCGTTTCACCGGCACGGGATGGTCACCCATGACGAGCGGCACCAGCGCATGGCTGGGAAGCGTCTGGGGCAGTGCCGCGAACGACGTCTATGCGGTCGGCACCGGAGGCTCGATAATCCACTTCAACGGCAGTACGTGGTCGGCCATGAACTCCGGGACCAGCCTCGAGCTCGACGCAATCTGGGGCAGTTCGGCCTATGACATCTGGGCGGTGGGCGCTGCTGGCGCCATACGCCACGGTACACTCTAGAGGAGGCACACCGCCGGAGCAGTTGATCCGCGTCGGCATATGATCGCGTGCAGCGACTAGCAGCCCCGCAACCACGAGCTCGTTGCGGGGCTTCTAGTTGCCTCACAGGCCGGTCATCGCGCAACCGGCGAGCATGAAGTAGGTTATGCCCACATCATGCACCACCAGCTCGCAGGGAGGCGGGTTCATGAAGCGCCGCATCCTCACCGGTGCCGTTATCCTGGCGGTTGCCGCATGCGGCAAAGACGACGGTACCGGCCCGGCAGACGAGGTCTCGTTCCCAGCTCTTGCCGCGGCAACTACCTCGCTGTTCTGCATCCGGGGAACGGCCATCCCTCCGAGCTCCAGGACTGGTACCATTACACAGGACGATTGTGATGACGGCGCCTCGTTCTTCGATACCTGGCGCGTTCGAGTGAAGTCCTCGGGCTCGGTCACGTTCACTGTTTCCTCTCAGTTCGACAGCTATCTCGTTCTTCGCCGCATCGACAGCCTCAGCGATCCAGCGTTCTCGTCCGTTCTCCTGGCTTACGACAATGACTCTGCGGATGGCCAGGATGCGCAGCTGACCTATTCGCTGCAGCCCGATACGGAGTACTGGATCGCCGTATCGGGTTACGACTACACTGGCACCGGGCCCTATTCACTCAATATCTCCCAGTGATGCTCCGGCCTGAACCACCTGATCTGGACAGAACATCGCCTCGAACCGGGGAACCCATCAGGTCTGGCGACCGACCAGGCCATGAACTCCCAGGAATGACAACGCCCGAAGTCGCTAACTCGGCTTCGGGCCGCCTGGCCAAGCAGGATCACCTTCGTGGCCAACGCCAACGGCGAGGTCAAGGTAGACCGGTTCTCGTATCTTGAGGACTGTACGCTCAAGCACTAGGCCCACGATCAGACCGACCGTGCGCACCGCCCGGCCTCAGGCCGCTTATGAGGCCCGATGAGTCGCATGCGTCCTCATGAGTGCCGGTGGCGATGTTCACCGTGAGCCGCGAGTTGGGCCACGCCAGCGAGATGCTGGTGAACGAGATCTGCGGCCATTTGGGCAACATCAGGCGGCGGAGCGAGACGGTGGCATTCGTGGCGGGCCAGCATCGTGAGGCGCAAGGCGAGCGGTTGGCCGCACTGGAGGCGCATGCGTCAAGGTGCGGCACCATGGACGGCACCGCGCCGAAAGACCGCCAGTAATCGGAAAGCCCCGATCGCGCAACCTGCGACGGGGCTTTCTTTTGTCCGATGGGCCAGGGTGGAGTTGAACCACCGACCTCACGCTTATCAGGACGACAACGAGCGTCGGTCCGACGCTGATAATGGTTGTTTTGCGGCAACTTGGCTGATTCTGCGCCAGGCCGCGTCAGTGCGCGTCAGCCCGCGTTGTCACTGACAGTGGCACTGTTCCTAGGCTCGCGGCACAGGCGGCGTGTATCCCTGAGGGTCCAGTGTGGCTCCGCGCTCAGTACCGCAGGTTCGCCACCCAGATGTCGCTCTCGTACTGCGAGACCGTCAGGTAGAGCCGGTCCGGCCCGACGCTGATTGGACCCAACGCGGCGGTCAGTGGGTTGTCGAACGCGATCACCAGGCGCGCCGGCCCGCCTGCGGCCGGTAACGCCCATATGCCCGATCGGCCGTCCCGGTGCGTGGCACCGAGATACAGGGTTCGTCCGTCCCGGGAAAAGCGGAGATAGGTGCCATTCTGCAGAGTCAAACCGTTCCGGCCAGCCAGGTCGTAGCGCCAGGGCACGCGCCGGCTCGGAGCTACCAGGAGTAGCTGGCGTCCATCCTCTCGTCTGATCAGCACTCCGCTTCCGTCAGGTGCCCAGTCGAACGTGTAAGGGCGGGCGCCCGAATCGGTGAGCTGGACGGCCTGCCGCCATGGTGCACCCACGCTGTCGCGGGAGACGAGCCAGATTTCACCGCGGCCTGTGCGGCTGGAGTAGAACGCGATGCGCAGCCCGTCAGGCGACCACCTCGGTTCCACCTCAAACGACGGACCGCAGGCGAGAGTCTCTGGTGCACCTCCGCTGACGGGGACGACCATGACCTCGGTCCCCCCACACAGCTTGTGGGCGGCGTCGAAGGCGACCTCAGTGCCGTCGGGCGACCAGCGGGGTGCGTACTCCTCCCGAGGGAAGTCCGTCAGCGGAATGGGATCGCCACCGTCGATGGGCATCCGGTAGAGATCCATCCCGCCCCGGCGGTCGCTGTCGAATGCGAGCCACCGTCCATCGGGGGAGACGTCGTGAGCCTCGATCACGTTGCTGCCGCTCGTGACTGGCTGCCCATCCGCGATCGAGATGGGAAGGCGCTGCCCCAGCGGATATGACCAGATGTTCTGGCGCAGCGTGAATTTCGCCCAGACCAGCCTCCTCGTGCTGATCGAGTACGAGACCGAATGCGGGTCGCCGAGGCCGGAAATCATGCGCGGCTCTCCCCGAGCGCCCTTCGGACCCACCTCCACCACATATCCGCCGCGGGGCCCGTCCCGATTGGACACGAAGCGCAGATGGCGAGCATCCAGCCAGGTGGGGCTGACATTGAGATACTCATCCATGGTCACCGGCTGCGGAGTACCGCCTGCGGCAGCCACCACCCAGACCGAGGATCCCCAGACGTTGCCGCTGGTGAGCCACTGCACGTTGCCGTTCACATACGCGATTTGCTTCCCGTCGGGTGACCACGCCAGTGAATGCAGGAATGTGTAGTCTTTAGAATGCACCGCGACGGGCTGCCCCACGCTGTCGCCCACTGCCGCGGTGAAGATCGTGTCGACGGTCACGTATGCGACGCGTGATCCGTCTGGCGACCACGCGAGGTAGGAGCGCGCTGCCCGCGGCGGCAGCTTCGCCGGCCGTACCGCTCCCCCCAGCTTGCCGGTCTCGTGCCACGTGCATCCGTCAGCCCGGCAGCCCCGGAATCGCACCAGCTCGCCATCCGGGCTCCATGACGGGAGCCACTCTCGCGAGAACGAAAGGCCGCCCAACCGCACGGCGCCGCCGCCCGGCACATTGGATGTGCTCCTGATCATCAGGTGCGGCGCGCCGATCTCGCCTGCCACATAGGCGACTTCTTTGCCGTCCGGTGAGATGGCCGGCTGGAATTCGACGCCCGGTTCGGTCGTTACCGCCGTGATGTTCGATGCCGTGATGGTGAGCGGCCGGTTGCGCAGTACCCTGACCGCAAACAGCGCTCCGACGATCACCACGAGCACGACTGCGATCGCCGCAAGCGCGAACCGTCGCCTTCCCGCCGGTGCCACCGCCTTCACCGGCTGCGTGTACGCCGGCGTCACTCCGCCGCTCGGCGTCGCCAGCGACTCAAGCACCGAGAGCAGCTCGTCCGCCGACTGCGGCCGGTCCGCCGGCTTCTTCTCCAGGCACCGCATCACCAGCTGCGCCAGCGCCTGCGGCAGCAGCGGCCGAAGCCCGCTCACCGGCGCCGGCGCCTCCGTCATGTGCGCCGCAAGTATGGCCTGTGCCGTGAGCCCCGTGAACGGCGGCCGACCTGCCAGCAGCTCGTAGGCGGTGACACCGAACGCGTAGATGTCCGCCCGGTGATCTGCGTGCGGATCCGCCGCGGCCTGCTCCGGCGCCATGTACGTGGGCGTGCCCAGCGCGATGCCTACGGTCGTGAGCTTCTGCCGCCCTGTGGCCTCATGTACCGCCTTCGCCACGCCGAAGTCCGCCACCAGCGCGTGCCGCCCGCTGAGCATCACGTTCTCGGGCTTGATGTCGCGGTGCAGCACGCCGTGCGCGTGCGCGTGCGCCAGTGCGTCCGCCACTTCACGCAGGATGCGCACGGCCTCCGCCACGGGCAGCTCACCGTGTTCGCTCAGCCGCTCGCGCAGCGAGTGCCCCTCCACGTAGGGCATCACGTAGAAGAGGAAGCCCGCGGCTTCGCCGGAATCGTGAACGGGCAGGATGTTGGGGTGCTGGAGGCGGGCTGCGATCTCGATCTCGCGCAGGAAGCGCTCGGGACCGAGGGTGGCGGCGAGGTCGGGCCGGAGGACCTTGAGAGCGACGTCGCGATTGTGCTTCAGGTCGGTGGCGAGGTAGACCGTCGCCATGCCGCCCTGGC
>VEPF01000235.1:0-4696 GCA_012027055.1 Gemmatimonadota bacterium
CCACCAGGAGCGCCCCCCAGCTCATGACGTAGTCCAGGTACTCCCGGCCGTCCGCGTCGCTGATCCTGGCGCCCGCCGCGCGCTCCACGAAGAAGGGCGCTCCGCCCACCCTGCCGAACGCTCGCACCGGTGAGTTGACGCCTCCCGGCAGCAGCCGTTGCGCGGTCCGGAACAGCCCCGCGCTGACCTCGCCTTCCGCCTGCTCAGCTCCCACTGATCGCTCCCATCAGGTCGTCCTCCAGCGCGTCGGTGATCCGGGCCCTCACGAACTGGCCGGGCTCGGCACCGCGCGCGTCCGCGATGTGCACGATTCCGTCCACCTCCAGGGCCTGCCCGGGCGTGCGAGCCGACGCGCCCCGCCCGTATTCCGTGCCATCGGCCGCATCCCGACCAGTCACGCCGTCGATCAGCACAGTCACTTCCCGGCCCACCCACAGCTCGTTGCGCTCCAGCGTGATGCCGCGCTGCACCTCCAGCAGCCGCTCCAGTCGTTCCCGCTTCACTCCGTCCGCCACCTGGTCCGGCAGCTGGGCCGCCGGTGTGCCCTCCTCAACTGAATACGGGAATGCGCCCACCCGGTCGAAGCGCACCTCCTCCAGCAGATCCAGCAGCGCCGCGAACTCGTCATCCGTTTCGCCCGGGAAGCCCACGATCACCGTCGTGCGCAAGGTCACGTCCGGCACGGCTGCCCGCAACCAGCCCACGCGCTCCCGGATCGTGGCACGACGCTCGGGCCGCCGCATCCGGCGCAGCACGCTGTCCGCCCCGTGCTGGATGGGCAGGTCCAGGTACGGGAGCAGGCGCGGCTCCCGCGCCATCAGCTCCACCAGCTCGCGCTGGATGCCGGACGGGTACATGTAGAACAGGCGGAACCACGGGATGCCGGTCTCGGCCAGGAGCCGGCGCAGCAGGTCCGGTAGCATACCCCGCCGCTCGGCGGCCGCGCCTGCGCGCGCGACCCCGACCCGCACCTCCGGGTCGTGCGGCCCCGCCATCCCGTCGAAGGTCCGGCCCACGAACCAGTCACCTTCGCCCGGCGCGGCGCCTCGCTGCAGGTCGCGCCCGTACCACGTGGTGTCCTGGCTGATCAGGTTCAGCTCCACCACGCCCTGCCGTTCCAGCTCGCGCGCTTCCGCCAGCAGCAGCTCCGGCGGCGTCGAACGGTGTCTCCCCCGCATCAGCGGGATCGCACAGAAAGCGCAGGTGTGATCGCAGCCCTCGCTCACCTTCAGGTACGAGGTGTGGCGCGTCCGGGTGCTGAGCAGCCGGAGCGGCCGTTCCATGGTGGCGACCGGGGGCGCCGCCGGCAGCACGCCTCGGGCACGCAGGCTGGGCACGAGCCGGTCGGCTTCCGTGAGGCCCAGGAACAGGTCGACTTCCGGCAACTCCTGCTCGAGCTCCGGCTTGTAGCGCTGCACCAGGCACCCCACCGCGACGACTGCCCGCACCGCGCCCTGCCGCTTCAGGCGCAGCGCTTCCAGGATGGTCTCGATCGACTCTTCCTTGGCCGCATCGATGAAGCCGCAGGTGTTCACCACCACGACGTCCGCGTCCGCCGGGTCGGCCGCGAGCTCCGCGCCCGCCGCCGCCAGCCGCGCCAGCAACCGTTCGCTGTCGACGGTGTTCTTGTCGCAGCCGAGCGTCAGCAGCCCGATGCGCACGCCGGTGGCAGCGGCCGCGTCCGCTGCGCCCGCGCCGGCGGCGGCCGGTGCCGGCAGGACGGGCAGTACGGGGAGGGATATCCTCGGGTTCGCCGGCGAAGGGGACATGGAGGTCAGCGGGTTACGACACGCGCTCCGGCCGGCACGTCGAACTGGAACAACGCGTCCGGGAGCGCCCCGTTGAGCCGCGGGTTGCGCAGCTCGAACCGGCGGATGGAGCCGTTCTCTTCGGTGATCTCGAAGCGGTGCGCCAGGTCGTCGCGCTGATCGATCCAGACGCGCAGCTCGCGGTAGCCGAGCGACTCGCGCGGTTTCAGCGTCAGGCGCCAGGCCGGGCGCCCGTTCACTGCCTCCTCACCCTCCAACGCATATGAAAAACGCCGCGTGGGATCACCCAGGAACTGCGCCTGCAGGTCCACCCCTGCGCTCGCATCCGGACTCGCCTGCGTACGCAGCACCTGCGCCGCATCCACGCTCGGGTAGTAGACCCAGAAATAGCGACCGTCGCTCAGGATCACATCCCCCGCCGGCTCGCTGAAACGCAGCAGCAGCCGATCGGGACGCTTCTGGTAGAGCGTGCCCGACCCGTTGCTCCGGCTCCGGAGCAGCGGGTTCTCGTAGGTCATCGCGAAATCCGCCTGGAGGGAGTTGAGCGCCGCGTAGCGCGCGGCCGCTCGTTCCAGGATTCGCGTCGCGCTGTCGCCCGGCGCGCCGGTCGCCGGCTGCGCCACCGCGCCCTGCACGGCAGCCGGCCCGCCGGGTGCCGGCGTTTCCAGCGCAGGCCGATCGGACTGCGCTCCGGCGGTATCCGGCTCGCCGGCCGCACTGACCTGCTCCGCGGCCGAGATCGCCGCCTCGGGGGTCCGAGTCGCGGCCGCAGCCGGCGCGTCGCCACCGGTGTCGCTGCGGTCGGCGGATCGGTCGCATGCCAGCGGCAGGGCCGTGGCCAGGAGCAGCAGCAGGAATCGCAGTTTCATGGCGTCGCCGGTACGTACGGGTGATCGGGCTGGTACCCGTGCGCGCGGAGAGGCGTTCCTGCCCGCTCAGGCATCACCGCAGATGTGATTGAGCGACTCCAGCCCCACCAGCACTTCCCTGGGCTTGGAGCCGTCCGGCGGACCGAGCACGCCCGCGCCGTGCAGCTGATCGATGATCCGGGCCGCGCGCCCGTAGCCAATGCGCAGCCGGCGCTGCAGCAGCGATGTCGAGCCCTGCTGGTGCTGGATGCATACCTCCGCCGCCTGGCGGAACAGGGGGTCGCGATCCTCCGGTGCAGCGGCCGGTCCCTCGTCCGCGGCCTCTTCGGCTTCCTGCGAGCGCACCAGCTCCAGGATGTCCTCCTCCGACGTCGGCCTCGCCGCTTCCCGGTCCCGGTACCAACGCATCAGGTTCTCGGTGTCATCGGTCGAGATGAACGCGCCCTGGATGCGCACCGGATCGGAGTGGCCCGGCGGCAGAAACAGCATGTCGCCGTTGCCGAGCAGGGCTTCCGCCCCGTTCTGGTCCAGGATCGTGCGGGAATCCACCTTGGAGCTGACCCGGAACGCCATCCGGCACGGGAAGTTGGCCTTGATCAGGCCGGTGATCACGTTCACGCTCGGGCGTTGCGTGGCCACGATCAGGTGGATGCCGATGGCGCGCGCCTTCTGGGCCAGCTGCGCCAGCGGCTTCTCGATCTCGGCCTGCACCGTCATCATCAGGTCCGCCAGCTCGTCCACCACGATGACGATGTACGGCACCACCCCATCCCGGTACTTCCAGCGGTCCAGCACGAACTCGCCGCCGCTCGGGAAGGCCCGCTTCAGCTCCGCGCCTTCCTCGAGCTTGCGGTTGAATTCCGCCACCGAGCGCACGCCGTTGACGGACAGCAGCTCGTAGCGCCGCTCCATCTCGTACACGGCCCACTTCAGCACCGTGGCCGCGTCCTGGGGGTCCGTGACTACCGGGTGGCGCAGATGCGGCAGGTCCCCGTACATGCTCAGCTCGACCATCTTCGGATCGATCATGAGCAGCCGCAGCGTGCGCGGCGAGTGCTTGTACGCCAGGCTGGTGATCAGCGTGTTGATGCAGATGGACTTGCCCGACCCGGTGGCGCCGGCGATCAGCAGGTGCGGCATCTTGGCCAGGTCCGCCACGTACGGACGGCCGGTCAGGTCCTTCCCCAGCGCCAGCGGCAGCACCCCTCGGGCCCGGCCGAACGCCGCCGTTTCCAGGATGCGCCGCAGGTAGACCACCTCCGGCTCCGGGTTGGGCACGTCCACGCCGACCGCACCCTTGCCCGGGATGGGCGCCACCACGCGGATGCTCGGCGCCCGCAGGGCCAGGGCCAGGTCGGTATCGAGCGCCGCGATCCGATTTACCTTGACGCCCGGCGCGGGCACCACCTCGAACTGGGTCACCACCGGGCCCGTGGTCCGACCGCCGATCTCCCCCTCCACCTTGAAGGTGCGGAGCGTTTCGATCAGCACTTTCCCGAGACGGTCCAGTTCTGCCTCGCTGAGCGTCGCGTCCTGCCGGGGCGGCTCGCTCAGCAGCGAAATCGGCGGGATTTCGCCCGGTTCCCCGTCCGTGCCGTGGTCCGGGAGCACCGGCTCCGCCTTCGGCCGCGCCCGCTTCGGTTTCTCCGCCGCGGGCGTCGGCGCCGGCGTAATGGTCTCCGTCACCGCCACCGTAGCCAGGCCGGGCTCCGCCACGGCCGCATGGGCCGGCATCGCTCCTGGCGCCGCGGCCGCCACCGGCTGGACCAGGGCCGGACCCGGGGGCGGCGCGGCCAGTTTCTCGACGCGGCGCGCGCGCAGCGGGTGCCAGCCGAGGGTGGCGATGAGCAACAGCACGAGCAGGAGCAGGAAGCAAAGCAGCGCGCCGAACGTGCCCAACAGTGCCACGACCGGCAGGGCGAGGGTCGCGCCGAGCCAGCCGGGGGTGGCCGCCGGGAACATCTGGAGGTGGCGCTCCAGCCCGGTATCGGCGCTCCAGGGCGCCAGCGCGGTGGGTAGCAGCACCAAGAGCCCGGTCAGCCGCGCCGCCAACCGCAG
>VEPF01000235.1:4706-5200 GCA_012027055.1 Gemmatimonadota bacterium
GGGATGAACAGGAAGCCGATGCCGCGCAGGGCGAACCCGCCCCGGGCGGTGAGCCCGCCCAGCACTCCCATGATGTTGCCGGTCGGGAATACACCCAGCAGCCGGTCCCCCAGCCGGGATACCGGGACCAGTGACAGCAGCAGGAAGAGCACGAGCGCCAGCAGGGTCACTCCCAGCAGCTGCCGGCGCTGACTGGCACTCAACATCTCAATCTCCCGGCGCGAGCTCGACCCGCTGCTCCAGGAACACGGGGAGCACGTCGTGCAGGTCGAGCTGCGCGCAGAACTGAACATCCCTGCCCAGATCGAGCTCGGCCAGCCGCCTCGCCGCCGCCGCGCGCCGTCGCACCGGCAGTGCCGAGCCCTGGCCGCGCCCCAGCACCCGGAGTACCGCCCGCCCCGCATCGTCTGGGCGCACGCGCGAGCGCCGCCGACGCAGCCGCCGCAGGATCACGCCCGCGGCGTACGCGTCATCGTACGCGGACCTCCCCTCCC
>VEPF01000235.1:5210-6595 GCA_012027055.1 Gemmatimonadota bacterium
TCCCTGCCCAGATCGAGCTCGGCCAGCCGCCTCGCCGCCGCCGCGGGCGTGATCCTGCGGCGTACGCGTCCTCGTACGCGAACCTCCCCTCCCGCCCGGAGCAGAGGACCAGCGCATCCCGGTCGGCGGTCGCGATGTGGCGGGCTATCGCGCCCGCGTTCAACAATGCGCCCACCAGGCATTCGGCGCTCCCGGCGGCCGCCAGCAGCGCGGGTGTGCCGTTGGTGGTGGACATGACCAGCGTGCGGCCCGCCACGCGCTCGGCCGTGAATTCCTCCGGTGAGTTCCCCAGGTCGAAGCCGCGGATCGGCTGGCAGTCGCGCTCACCGCAGAGCAGGACCGCATCCCGCCCCATCTCCTCGGCCTTCCGCACCGCCTCTTCCACCGTGATCACCGGTACGATGCGCCGGGCGCCGTTGGCCAGCGCGTGCACCATGCTGCTGGTCGCTCGCAGCACGTCGAGCACCACTACCGTACGGCCGGCGGCGCCGCCTTTCGGCAGCTCGGCCGGAGTGAATGCGACGTCTACTCTCACGCTCCCGCCAGCTGCTCCATCCGGCGCTCCACCAGCTTCGTGTCCAGCCGCCCCGCCACCACGTCCGGATCGTGCAGCAGCTCGAGCAGGAACGGGATGGTGGTGTGGACGCCTTCCAGGATGAACGATTCCAGCGCGATCCGCATGCGGATGATCGCCTCTTCCCGCGTCTTGCCGTGCACGATCAGCTTGCCCAGGAGCGAGTCGTAGAACGGTGGCACGATGTAGCCGGCATAAGCGTGCGAATCGATGCGCACCCCCGGGCCGCCCGGTGGATGGTAGATCGAGATCTGGCCCGGGCTCGGCGCGAACCGCCGGGCCGGGTCTTCCGCGTTGATCCGGCATTCGATGGCATGACCGTACAGCCGGAGCGGCGCGGGCACCGTCATGGGCTCTCCGGCCGCCACCCGGATCTGCTCCTTCAGCAGGTCCATCCCCGTGACCAGCTCCGTCACCGGGTGCTCCACCTGGATCCGGGTGTTCATCTCCATGAAGTAGAACTTGCCATCGCCGTTCAGCAGGAACTCCACCGTGCCTGCCGAGCGGTAGCCGATCGCGGCGGCGCCGCGCACCGCCGCCTCGCCCATGCGCTCGCGCAGCTCCGGCGTCAGCGCCGGCGAGGGCGCTTCCTCGATCAGCTTCTGGTGGCGCCGCTGCAGCGAGCACTCGCGCTCGCCCAGATGCACCACCCGGCCGTGCTGGTCGCCCAGCACCTGAATCTCGATGTGACGCGGCCGTTCCAGGTATTTCTCCAGGTACACGGACGGGTCTCCGAAGGCCGAGCGCGCTTCGTTCTGCGCGATCTGGAGCTGCCCCGCGAAGGTCTCCTCACCCGGCGCCACCCGCATGC
>VEPF01000019.1 GCA_012027055.1 Gemmatimonadota bacterium
CGCCGCGCGAGGGGCGGCAGCGGATGGCTGACAGGCACCGGCACAACCTCGAGTGACCGGCCGCCGGCCGCGCGAGGCAGCGGGAGCGGGCCGCTCCCGATCCCGCCCTGCTCCGCGCGGCAACGGGTACGGCAGCTATACTCGCAGGTCCGCCTCCGCGCGTTTCGCCGCCGCGACCACCGTGGCCGCCTCCGCCGCGCTCAGGCGCCCGGCCCGCGCCCACTCGTCCGCCACCCGCTGCACGCGCGCCACGAACCTGCCATGGCTGGCGAACGGCGCCGCGGCCCAGACATCGTCCAGGAACGTGAGGCCGAACTCACCCGCCGCGTTCTTCACGCCCGCATCGACCGACCCGAACGCCACCGTCGGCTCCTCGCGCCGGAAGTACATGTGGTACGGCTGCGTCTCGCCCGGCTGCGGGTCCGCCACGTGGAACGGCGCCAGCGTGTGGCCCGCGAGCGTGAAGTGCAGCGGCTTGCCCGGCACGGGCGCGAGCGCGGCCCCCAGGTCCCCATCCAGCTTGAGGCTGCGGAAGAGCGACAGCCCGATCAGTCCGCTGGCCAGGTCGGTCCCCGCCGGCGGCGCCTGCAGCGCCAGCAGCGTGGGCCCGTAGAACAGCGACTGCACGTTGGGATCGTCGATGGTGCGCGTCACCCGGAAGCTCATCGGCATGCTGACGTCGATGCGGTCCCCGGGGCGCCACTCCCGCTCCAGCGCCACGTACGTGCCCGGCACCGCCGCCAGCTGCTCGGCTTTGCCGTTCACGCGCACCGTGAAGCCGCGCGTCGCCCACACCGGCACGCGCAGCATGACCGTCAGCGGGCCACTGCCGTTCACCGTCAGCGTGCTGGCGCCCTCGAACGGGAAGCGCGTCGCCTGCGCGATGGTGAATCCCTTCTCCTTCCAGTCCAGCGTGGATGGGATGTACAGGTTCACGTACAGCGTGCCGTCATCCACCGAGCGGAAGTAGATCGAGTCCTGGTACTTGGTGTGGTTCTCCATGCCCGTGCCGCCGCAGCACGTGCCGGTGTTGCCGTACTCGCGGCGCTCGCCCGGGCGCACCGGCACGAAGTACGTGACTTCCGGGCTGTCCTCGTTCTCGACGTCCCGCCGCGAGGCCAGCATCTGGTTGAAGAGCCCGTGCTCGTAGTAGTTCATGTACTTCGGGTCGGGCTCGTGGAAGAACAGGTTCCGGCTGAGCTTCAGCATGTTGTAGAGCGGGCATGTCTCGGCGTGGTTGTGGTCATTCGGGAATTGCCAGAGCGAGCCCGCGATCACGTCCCGCGCCCGGAACATCTCGCCCACCCCCACGCCGCCGTGACTGTAGATCCGGTGCGGCACCACCATGTCCCAGAAGTGCTGCGCGGCCGCGTAGTACTCCGGCACATCGCTCTGCTCGAAGAGCCGCAGGTAACCGATGAACTGCGGGATGTGCTGGTTGGCATGCCGCCCGTCCAGGATGTCCCGGTTCTCCTGCGTCGGCACTTTCACGTTGCGGTTGTCGAAAGCCCTCGCCGCGGCCACGTACTCCGGCTTCGGCCGCAGTACGTTCAGCTGCGCCAGGCTCTCGTTCACGCCGCCGTACTCGCCCGCAATGTAGATGTTGAACATGCGGTCCAGCTGCTCCGGCCGGAGCGGTGCGAGCCGGCTGTGCACCCAGTCGCCGATGCCCGTGAGGATGCCCAGCGCCTGCTGGTTGCCGGTGAGCGAATGCGCGTCGATCAGTCCGGCCATGATCTTGTGCAGCGTGTAGTACGGCGCCCAGATGCCCTGGTTGCCGCCGTACGTGGCGAACTCCTCCAGCCGCACGAACTGCGTCTCCGGGTACGCCGAGAGGAAGCCGGGATGCCGCCGCCCGTCCAGCGGGCCGTTCACCGTGCCGTGCCGCCCCTTGCCCGACGCGTCCTCCACCACCTTTCCGTTCCCCTCATCGAAGCGGTACCAGACGACGTTGCCGCCGCCCGTGCTCCCGCCCGCGCTGCCCTGCAGCGACTTCACCTCCGCAGCGGAAAGTGCCCGATCCCAGATCTGGAACTCGTCCAGCTGCGCGTTCAGGTAGGAGACGTTGCGCTGCGGAAAGACCCGGCGGCCCAGCCAGTTGTCCGTGGTCACGCCCAGGTCCGCGGGCTTGAGCGTCATGGCCGCGTTGGTCGCCACCGCCACGCCATCGATGAAGAGCGTGCCCGTGCTGCCCTGCTTCGTGACCGCCACGTGCGTCCACGTGTCCGCGGCCAGCGGCGTGGGCGAGTCCAGGCGCTGCTCGGCATCCGCACCATTCGTCGTGATGGCGAAGCGCGGCCCCGCCTGCTCCCGGGACGCGCGCAGCGACAGGTACATGCGCGCGAGCGGCGCCTCCGCGTACTGCCCGTTGGGCCGGCCGAACTCGAAGATGGCCGTGCCGTTGTAGAGCGCGGAGAGGTCCTGGTTCGGCCGCTGGTCCGGCAGCCTCGGGGCCGCGTAGAACTCGGGCTTGACCCAGAGCGCCACCGTGAAATCCTCGAGCCCGACCACCGCGCCCTGCGGCAGCTGCACGTGCTCGGCATTGCCGATCGGCGAGCCGGTCAGCACCACCGCGTTCCCGAACTTCCCCGGTGCGCGCGGCGTCGGCTGCTTCGCGGCCGCGGCCAGCGCGGCCTGGCATTCCGCCAGGCCGCCAATCATGTAATCGAGCTTCTGCTTGTAGATCGGATCGCCCGTGCCGGCCGCCGCCTGCGCCAGCGCGCTCATGAAGTGGCCCGCGTAATGCCCGCGCAGGTAGCCGGTCTCGTTCTCCCAGTCCCCCGGCGGCTTGGCACCCTTCGTGTCCAGCCCCGCGTTGGCGCGGAAGATCGCCAGCATGCGGTCCGGGCCCGCCTGCCAGTCGGTCGCGCTCCCGTAGTTGCGCAGGTAGTTCAGCATGCGGTCGCGCTTCTCGGTGAACAGGCTCTCGCCCAGCCGCACCTGCGTGAGCGCGAACGGCCGCACCTGCCAGCCGGCCCGCGCCGCAGCGGCCGCCGGCTCCAGGCCGGGCACCTGCGCGGCCGCCTCCAGGTGCGGGAACACGAGCGCGCCCGCCGTCACGGCGCCGGCTGTCCTGATGAAGTCGCGCCGGGCGGGTTGCCGGCTCTGCTTGCGTGCCACGTTGGATTCCTCCTCGATGTTGCGTCTACTGCGCCCTCGAGCCGAGCTCGCGGTACGCGCGCCTGGCCTGCGCCACGGCCGCGCGGAATTCCGCCCGTTCCGCCTCCGTCCGCCAGGCCGCCCGCTCCGCCCTCGCCCCGATGCTGTCCACCGTCTCCGCCAGGAAGGCGACGTCTTCCGCCTTCAGGTACCGCCGCTCCCCACGCCGCACGTTCACCGGGCCGGTGTGCGCAAACGCGTAGTCGTCGCCCACGTAGCGCGACGCGGGACCCAGTACCCTCGCCGCCACCCAGCCGCCACGCGGCACCGGCACTGCACCCTCGAATACGAGCGGGGCGGCCGGCTCGACCGGCCCCACCGCTTCCGGCCGGAGGCCCGCGGTCACGCGCGCACCGGCGCGGGCCGCGCGCACCGTCCGCACCACGTCGCCGTTCACCACGATCTGCAGCGAGTCCACCGGCGTGATCGATACCGCTTCCGCACGTACCTGCAAGTTCGCCTTCGCGTTCCCCGGCAGCACGATCTCGTCGCCCGGCTGGCGGCCGGCCACGTCGATCAATAGCAGCGGCCCCGTCGAGAGAAACGTCCGCCCGCGGCGCACCGCGTCCAGCCAGCCCGGGACGCTCAGCGCGCCGTCGATGCGGGCGTAGGTGCGCGCGCTCCCGACCGGCGGGTCGCGCCACACGTCCGAGAAGTTGTCCGTGCCGGCCGTGGCCGGGATCCGGAAGCCGGCGTTGAGCAGCCGGTAGTAGAAGGCGGCCGAGCCCAGCTCATCGGAGTAGAGCGCGGCCATGTCGTAGTAGTCGCCCAGCCCGAGCGCGGCATCCAGCGCGATCAGCGTGCCCGCGGCCGCGCCCGGCGTCTCCGGCAGCCGCAGGTACGGGTGCGGGAAGCCGGCAATGCCGCCCTGCGCGTGCGCGCCCTCGAAGTAGCGGTTCTCCAGCGTGTGCTGCGCGTACGGCGTACCGCTCTGCCCGGCGATGAACGGCAACACGTACTCGCCCACGCCGAGCAGCGCCACGTGCCCGAGCGCGCCCCGGAACTCCTGTGCGTACTGCAGGATATGCGTGGGCGTGGAGAGCGGCTGCGGCGCGCCCGTCAGGTCCTCCCACCGGCCCATCAGGCGCGTGCCGTCCATGTGGATCAGCGCCTGCGTCACGTGCAGGTCCTCCGCGACCAGCTGCCCGAAGAACGCCTCGTGCGAGAGCCCGAAGCCCTGGTGCAGGTCGTGCAGATGCGTGTCGCCCGAGTACCAGCCTCGCGCCGGTAGATCGAGCACTCGCACGAGGCGCAGCTCGGCCTCAGCCACGCCACCGGCCGGGACTTCGACCACGGTGGAGGCCGGCCCGTACTCGAAACCGCGCAACGCTTCGATGCTCGTCCGGCCTGCCGGCACTTCCACCACGGCCTCGCCGCCGATGTGGAAGTAGTGCCGATCCAGGGTCATCATCGCCCGGTGGAACGCTCCCTCCGGACTGTACGAGCGCCCATCGCTCGCGTCCACGTACACGCGGGCCGACATGGGCGCGCCGTCCGGCCCGAGCACGCGGATGCGCACCCGCCCGGTCGCCTGCAACGGCCGGCGCGCGCTGATCAGTACTTCCTGCCACGCGCTCTTCCGTCCGCCCGCGAGCGGCAGCGTGTACAGCGCCGGCACGCCATCCCGGAAAGCGACGAACGCGAACCGCTTCCCGTCCGGCGAAACCGCCGGCTCCTGCTCGTGCCCGTCCGTCTCCACCGTGAGCTCTACCGGCGCGCCGCCCGCGGCTGCGATCAGCCGGATGTCGTTGCTGCCCCTGTCCTCGGTCACGTACAGCAGCGATTGCCCGTCTGGCGTCCACGCCGGCCGCATGCGGTACTCGGCTTCTTCCGCGCGCAGCAGGCGGGACTCACCGCTCGCCAGGTCGAGCAAGCGCAATCCGCCCGACTCGTACGCCAGCAGCTTCCCGTCCGGCGAGACCGCCGGCTGGATGCCGCGCGCCACCACCAGCGTGTCCCGCCCGGTGGCGAAGTCGTGGCGGTAGATGCCCAGCCCGCCGCCGCGCGCGCTCACGAAATACAGGCTCTGTCCGTCCGGGCTCCAGGCCGGCTCGATGTCCACCCGTGCATGCGACGCGATGCGCGCCACTTCTCCGCCGTCCGCATCGATGACGCCGATCTCCAGGTTCCCGCCCGCATCGAGCGTGAGCGCGATGCGCCGGCCGTCCGGGCTCCACGCCGGCTCGAAGTGGTACGCCGGGCCGCGCGTGAGCGCGACTGCTTCGCCGCCTTCCGCGGGCACCTTCCAGATGTCGCCGCGCAGCGAGAAGGCCAGCCACCTGCCATCCGGGCTCCACGCGGGATCGAGCGGACCGGTCGATACCGCGGGGAAGAGGTGCCGCTCCTCGCGGTCGGAGTGGCCGTAGCGGTTGGGCCGCGCGGTCAGCGCGAGCGTGGCGGCGGCCGTGAACACGAGCGCGGCCGCGCCACTCCGCGCATGACGTCGCCAGGACGAGGCCGGCACCGGGCACCCGTTCGCGGCGTGCCCTCGCTGTGGTTGCCTGATCATGGCAGTGTCCGGATGCTGGCCCGGAGGATCCAGTCGAGCTTCGGGTAGCCGCGGGCCAGCCAGGCGTTCCCGCCCTGCTCGAGCGGTCCCTGCCGGCCGGCGCGCAGCCCGCCGCCCGCCCTTTCGCCGTACCCCGAGTACAGGCTGTCCACCACTTCCAGCCCCTCGATCACCCGCCCGAACGGCGCGAAGCCCTGCGGATCGTTGCGGCTGTTGTCGCGCAGGTTGATGTAGACCTGCGTGCTCCGCTTCTCCGGCGAGACCATGGCGAAGCCGATGGTGCCGCGCACGTTGCTCTGCGTCGGCGGATCGCTCGGGATGAAGCGGCTCTTCCAGCGCGCGTAGACGGCCGGATCGCCGTGCACGCCCCACTGCGCGATGTAGCCGGGCAGCACGCGATGGAAGCGGCCGTCGTCGAAGTAGCCGTTCCGTACCAGCTGGTAGAACCGGTCCGCGCCGTAGGGCGCCCAGGCCCGCGTCACCTCGATGGCGAAATTGCCGCGGGTGGTCTCGAACTCCGCCACGAAGCTCGCCGGCGAAGCCTCACGCCAGCGCGCATCACCCGGGTTTCGCAACAGCGCCAGCGTCGCGCTGTCCGGCCGCACGCTCCGCAACCGGCGGCCGTGATAGACGTCCAGGGGGATGTGGTGGTCCGGGTACATGCGGCCGAGGATGTCGTACAGCGCCGGGTCGTAGCGCTTCAGGTCGTCCGGGGACCACACCTCAGTCCGCGCGCCGTCCGGCTTCCCGCCCTCCGCGAAGGTCGCCGGGTAGTTGCTCCAGAACCACCACTGCGTCCCTTCCGCCCAGTACTCCGCGATGGTGTTCACCGCGTAATGCGGGCTGCCGTTCGGCCCGATGTAGAGCTTGCGCTCCTGCGCGCTCGCGAACGCCTCCTGCAGCCGGCGGTAGAGC
>VEPF01000407.1 GCA_012027055.1 Gemmatimonadota bacterium
CAACCCCGCCCGGGCGCTCCGCACCGAGCCGATGCCACGTCCCAGCGCCACCGGCAGGAACTGGTACAGCGCGCCCTGAACGCTCAGCGTGATCCAGCCCAGCGTGAACAGGTGCGTGATGGCCTGCACCCGCGGCAGCGGATACAGTCCCGCCGCCAGATCGGGCGCGATACCGGCCAAACCCAATGCCCCCACGGACCAGAACGCCAACGCGGCTGCGAAATGCGAACCGGGCAGGGGGAACGGCGGCGGGTCGGCACCGGCCGTTTGGGCCGGTGGGCCCAACGCAGACGTGGCTGTCGAACTGGTCGGTGCCGTATTCACTGCGGCGCGGTCTCCATGGAAGCCCAACTTCGACAAGTCTCACGTGTCCACGCGAATCCCGCTGTGCCAATTGTCACACGCGCCCCGATCGCCGCAGGGATCATGGATTGCGGGCATTAGCTGTGGTCGGCGCGGCTTGTGGCTGACCGGGATCGGGCGTCGCGATCGGAGATTCCAGCCGCCTGGATGTGGTCGGCTAAGGCAGGTCCCTGCAGGTGGTGGCGAAGCTCGGCGAACTCAACCCGCTCGGGCGGCACCAGCGGCAGCACCAGGTGTCTTGGCAGGAGTCGTTCGGGTTCACGATGGGCACGCTTAGCGCGTGCCGTGACCGGGTGCAGGTGACGGCAGGGCTGCCACGCGCAGCCGTACCGTCACGGTGGTGCCCTCACCGGGGCGACTGTCGACGGACACGCTGCCCTGCCAGCTCTCCACCAATCGACGGACGATCGCCAACCCCAGCCCCGTGCCGGAGGACCGAGTGGAGAAATGCGGCTCGAACACTCGCCCAAGCAGCTCCGGGGCGATCCCGGACCCGTTGTCCTCCACCAGCAGTTCGACGATGTCCTCGCGCTGCCGGGCATGGACAGTGATGCGGCCTTGCTCGGGCAGGGCCGTGCGCGCGTTCTCCAGGAGATTCAGCAGCACCTCCTTGAGTTCACCGGTCCGGGCCTGTACGCGCGAAACGCCAGGCTCGAACGCGGCCGTGTAAGCCACGGCGTCATCGCCGGCCCGGTACAGCGTGAGCGCTTCTTTGACGACCCCGACCAGGTCGACGGCCTCGAGCGGTCCCGCGGCGACGGCCGGCGCGCCGTAGCGGGAAAACGCCCGGGCGATCTCGCTCAGGCGGTCGATCTCGCGCAGGATCTCCTGAACGCTGCCCTCCAGCACGGCATCGAATTGCGGGTGCCGATCCTGATGCGCGCGCTTGAGGTGCTGGACGGACAGCTTGATCGGCGTCAGCGGGTTCTTGATCTCGTGTGCGACCTGCCGAGCCATTTCGCCCCAGGCCAGCACCCGCGCCGTCCGCAGCTCGCGCGCCCGCGCGCGCCTGAGTCGCCGGACCATCCGGTTGAAGGAGGTGAAGAGCTGACCGAATTCCCCGCCTTCTTCTTCCGGCAGGTGCACCCGCAGGCGGCCCGCGCCGACCGCCGCCGCGGCCCGGCGCAGCCGCGCGATCGGCCCGGCCAGCGCGCGAGCCACTGCCATCGACAGGGCCAGAGACAGGAGCGCGCCCAGGATCGCCGCGAAGATGATGACATCCGCCAGCTCGCGTTGCCGGACCGCGGTATCGCCGGACACCAGCGGCATGGGGATGGCGAGCGTCCCGCTCGGCTGGACCGTGTGGTAGGCGGTCACGAACTGCTGTCCGGCGAAGTCCTGCACGGCCCCGACCGCCGCTTCTTCCCCGTTTCGCAGCTGGGCGTAGGCCAGGGGCGGCAGCCACGCCCCGTACACGCCGAGCGCGAACGCTTCCGGCGAGGAGACGTTCACCAGCTCTCCGCCCTGGAACAGCAGCACATCGCTGCTGGCGTGCTGGGCGAGCGCGCGCAGGTCGAAGTCGACGCTCGGGAACTCGCGCACGGCCTGGTTCGCGGCCCGCTCCGCCACCACGCGCGTGGCCCGCTCCACCTCCTGCGCAAGCGCATGGTATGCGGCATACCCGAAGGAGACGGTCGGAATCAGGAAGAAGGCGAAGAGCGCGATCGTGACGCGCGCCCGGAACGTGCCCACGGCCCGCACCACCGTCATGCGCGGCAGCGGCGCCACGCCCCGGAACAGCGAACCCAGGGTCCAGAGCGCCAGCAGCAAGGCGAGGTCGAGCGCGAGCAGGATGGCGCCGCGGGCCAGCCACACGCCACGCCCGGGTAGCGAAACCAGCAGGTGAGCGCGGTACTGGCCGTCCGGGTAACGCACCAGCGCCTGCGCCCGCCAGCCGCCGCGGGCATGCACCCAGGCGGGTGGGCCCGGCTGCTCCCGAGGCGCGACGGCCGGTACCAGGTTCCGCAGGGCCGTCGGCTGTTCGGCCCCGAAGAACAGCGCCACGCCGGTGGGGCGGCCGAGGGTCCGGCGCGGCGGCACCACCACCGTGATGACGTCGCCCGTAGCGAGCGGGACGGTAAGCACGACGCGCACGTGCGGCTGGTCCGTGAAGCTGCTTATGCCCACCGCGTTCTCGACCCGGGCTTCCTCGAGCAGACTGTGCAGCAGGAGCGTGTCGCCGGGCGAGAGGTCCTCTATGTAGGAACCGAGTTGCAGCACCGGCCGGTTGTCCGGCGACCACTCGATGATGCGGACGGGATATCCCTCGCTCGCGAGCCCGCTTCCGACCCAGGTGCGATAGAGCAGTTGTATGCCTTCTTCGCCCAGATAGGCACGCGACCCTGCCTGGCGACCGAATTCCTCCAGCGCTAGCCGCAGATAGGGATTCGATTCGGTGCCCAGGGTCCGCAGCTCGTCCTCGGCTGCCTGCAACCGGGCATGGACCTGCGCGGTCCTGAGGTGTGGCACGACCGCCGTGATGGCCAGCCAGCCCGCATAGAACCAGCGCCTCAATCCCGCTCGGCGCGAGAATCCGGTGCCGGTGCCGAGCGCGACCAGCGCGAACGGCACGCACCACAATGCGGCGTAGCGGGCGACCGGCCGTGTCGCCGGGAGGAACGAGGCGACCAGCAACGCCAGTGCAACCGCCAGCAGCGCCCCGGCCGGCGCCAGCCACCGCCGATAGCGCGGGACCGCGACTCCGGCGCGGTATCTGGTACGCGGGATGGCCAGTGCGGTCAGCACCGCCAGAGCCAGCACCGAAGCGAACTGCAGGCCGAGCCAGAGGCCGCTGCCGCGCTCGAGCAGCGACCTGCCGGCCGCGTCGATGAACAGGCGCAGCCCGGCGGGATAGGCAAACGCAACTCCCACGGATCCGGCGAGCACGGCCGGCCGGAACCACCCCGCCGCCACTGCCCGGGGCCGGCGGGCCGCCACCAGTGCAGCGAGCGGCCCGAGCAGCAGCAAGGCCCGTCCGAGCGTCACATCGCGCGGCAGGACGAAGAGGCTCGGCATGAACAGCGCGGACAGCCCGAGCACCTCGCCGGCAGGCATGAGCGAGAGCAACGGCAACAGGGCGATCAGCGGTGCCGAGCGCGGACCCCGCGCCGGCCGGGGCGCCGCCAGATAGGCCGCGGCGAAGGCGACGAACGCCGCCAGCGCCAGCAGCAGCGACAGCCGGCGGGGGATACGCTCCACTTCGGCTCGCCGCTCCGCCTGGCTGATGTTTCGGAGCACCGCCTGGACCACCGTGTCAGCGCTTTCCTCCAGCGACCAGATCCGGCGTCCGGCGGTGCTCTTGTGCGGGCTGTGGAAGCTGACGCGCGCGTCCAGCGGTTGCTGGAACAGCGCGTGACGCCTGCCGTCACCGACACCCACGAAGACGGCTTCCACCAGGATCGCGGCGACCGAATGCTCGGCCCTTCCCGGTACCGGCTGGATGAAATACAGGTAGCTGAACAGCGGCCGTTCCTCGAAGTAGAACCGGCGGCCACGTTCATGCACCCGCTCCGGCACGGCACCCCGGTGCTCGCCGGCCCAGGCCACCGGGCCACCGTCGTCCGCGAACACGGCCAGCGCGTCCACCCGGGTGCGCTCGCGCAGCTCCGCCAGCAGCGGGAATAGCTGCCGGTGGCCGGCCGTGTCCGCCGCCGCGGCCGCTGCGGCCGCCGCGGCATTGGAGCCGGCTTCACGCACGTTGTCCAGCCGCTGGCTGGTGCTGCGGGCCAGTTTCTCCTCGCGTTCCGCGCTCAGCCGATCCCAGCGGAACTCGATCAGCTCGAAACGCCAGTGCGCCACCCCCCCGACCAGGAGGCCGACAGCCGTCAGCAACAGCCCGGCGCGGAAGCCGAGCGCGGCCCGCGCCGGCAGCAGTCCGCGGTGCTGCCGGCCGACCACGGCCGCGGCCACGGCCAGGCCCAGCCCGCCCAGCAGGTAGCCGGCCCAGAGGTCCCGCGTCCAGCCCTGCAGCAGCAGCAGGCTGGCCAGCGGCAGCCCCCAGAGGAGCATCGGGATGCGCCAGGATGTTGCCGGTTTCACCCGTTCGGCCTCAGCTTGAGCACATGCAATCCAATACCCGCTCCGTTCTCGCGCTCGATGAGCTGAGCTGGATCGACGTGGCGGCTCAGCTCGCGCGCGATCCACGGCTCATCATTCCGGTCGGGGCGCTCGAACAGCACGGGCCGCACCTCCCCCTTGGCACCAACGTGCTGATCGCACGCGCGATCGCCGCCGAGCTCTCTGAACGCTACGAGGTGCTGCGCGCCCCCACCATGTACTACGGCGTGAATGTGCGCACCGACCGGACGTACGCCGGCGCGGCCACGCTGTCCCTGAAGACGCTGCACCGAGCCCTCAACGAGCTGCTTGCCAGCTGGGAGGACGATGGCATCAGTGAGTTCATCCTGGTGAGTGCCCACCGTCACGAGCCGCACCTCGACAGCCTGGCCACCCTGGTGACGCGCGTGGCCCGGGTCCGGGTGGTATCGGTGTGGGACGTCGACATCGCCGATCTGCTGGAGCGGCAGCCTGGTCCCCTGCACGGGTGCGAAGCCGAGACCTCGATCATGCTGCACCTATACCCCGACCTGGTCCGGTTCGAGCGGGCCCGCGACTTCGAGCCGGCCGCACAGACCCTGGGACGCTACAGCCGCCACCGCCTGCCCAGGCTTCCGGCCGGCGGCGCGGGCGTGGTCGGCTACCCCACCACCGCGACGGCCGCCAAGGGCCTGGCGATCTTCGATCGCATCCTGGACGTGATAGGCGCCGCCGTCTTCGGCCGCGCCGGCGCCAGCGGCGAGTCGGACACCGTATAGCAAACCGACCCGGCGGCTGCTCCGTCGCCAGGTCTGCGGGCACGCACCCCCCGGTTTTGGGGTATCCCTTGCAGCACTGTGGGCGGGCGCGGGATCGAGCATACCAGTGGGCGCTGACCACTCGACGCCTCCCTTTGATGAACGACGAGATACTGACCATGTCGCCATGTCTGCTCCGCTCGGTTCCGCTGGGTACGGCCCTGCTGCTCGCCGCCGCCGCCGTGCCGGCCCAGACCATCAGCCTGGATGAGGGTACCTACCGGATCCTGATAGACGGCACGGAAGCCGGCATGGAGACCTTCAGCATCCGCCAGAATGGCACCGGCGCCGACATGGTCGTGATCGCCCGCGGCCGCGTGGTGCTCGATACCGGCGGCGGTAGCCAGGAGATCCAGGCCAGCATCCAGCTCGCCGGCACGGCATTGCGCCCGGCTGCCTACGATGTCGAGGTGCGAGGCACCGAGGCGCTGCGCGTGAACGGCCGCATCACCGGCAACCGGGCCAGCGCTCGCACCACGGCGGCCGCAGGCGAGACCATGCGCGAGTTCCTGGTGGCGGACGGTGCGGTGTTCGTCGATGAGGGCGTCGCCCACCAGTATTACTTCGTCGTGCGGCGGGCCGGCAGCGGCACCGCGACCATCCCCCTCATCAGCCCGCGCGGCGGCCGACAGGTGGACGCCGTCGTCAGCAGCGCCGGGAACGGTACCGTGAAGATCGGCAGCGTGGCCTTGCCGGCGACGCGCTACCTGGTGGCGCCTGCCGTCGGCGCGCCGTCCCAGGTCTGGACGGACAGCCTGGGACGCGAGCTCCGGGTCGCGGTGCCGAGCCGCAACTACGTCGCGGTGCGCACGGCCCCTCCCGTTGGGTAGCAGCAGCCCCCCGCGCTCGCCCGGGCACGACCGCGCACGCGGAAACCGCGCCTGCGCCGAGCACGTAGGGAACATTCGTGTAAGCCTTGAAACGTCAGAGGAGAAGCAACGGTGCTTGATCGAGTCATGCCTCCCGGTCCCGGGTTAGGGCTAGCCCGGCTCGCGTGCCTGCTGGCCGCGGTCGGCGCCGGCCCGGTGCAGGCGCAGCAGGCCCCTGCCCGCGTACCGGCCTCGCTGACCCTGCAGGAAGCGGTCGCGCTGGCGCGCCGCAACAACCCCGATTTTCTCGCGACCGCGAACGACATCGCGGCCGCAGATTGGGCGGTGCGCGCCGCCTACGGCAGCCTGCTGCCGAACGCGGACGCATCGACCTCATTCTCCTACCAGGCCGCGGGCGGTTCGCGCATCGGGCTCGTGACCAGCGAGAACCTGACCACCGACTACTACAC
>VEPF01000259.1:0-5979 GCA_012027055.1 Gemmatimonadota bacterium
ATGAGCGGGCACTCGCCCGGCGCGGGCGGAGGGTGGTCGGGCGGGTTCCTGGCGCACGTGAGCCAACTGCACGCGGCGGGCTCGCTCGCCGATGATGTCGCCGTGCTGGCGGACCCGTTCGCGTCCGCGCTCCGGGGCGTGCTGGAGCATCCGCCCGCGCCTGGCGACGTCGTGCTGGTCATCGGCGCCGGCACGATCGGCCTCCTGGCCGTCCGTGCGCTCCGCGCCACCGGCTGGGGCGGCGAGATCGCGGTGCTCGGTCGCTATCCCAACCAGCGGGAGCTCGCGCGCCAGGCTGGTGCCAGCAGCGTGTTCGCCCGCCCGCGCGAAGTCCTGGACTGGGCCGGCGCGCTCCCGGATGCGCGCACCTGGCGGCCCCGGCTGGCACCGGCGTTCGTCGAGGGCGGGCCCTCGCTGGTCTTCGACACGGTGGGCCGGCACAGCTCGCTGCGCGCTGCCCTCGCCCTCGCCTGCGGCGGCGGGCGCATCGTGCTGGTCGGCGCGGCCGCCCGCGTCCGCCTCGACCTCACCCGGCTCTGGTACCGCCACCTCACCCTGGCGGGCATCTTCGTCTACGGCCCGGTGCCGTTCCGCGGCCAGCCGTGCGACATATTCAGCGCCGCTGTCACGCTCATGCACGAAGGCGCGCTGGAGGGACTCCCGCTCGTCACGCACCACTTCCCGCTCGCGGACTACCGCACCGCCATCGCCACCGCACTCGACAAGCGCGCCGGCGCCGTGAAGGTGGTCTTCCGCCACGGCTGAAGCCACGCTCCCCGACGGCCATGATGCAGCAGAGCCCCGGCGGTTGCCGGGGCTCTGCTGCTGCTACAGTGCGCTTGCGCGAACCGATTACTGCTTGGTGAACCGGACGCGGTAGGTCTGCGTGGCCGCGGCCGCCTCGTACTGGTACAGATCGATGATGTAGGTGCCCGGGCTCAGGTTGGCGGTGCCAACCTCCGGGTTCGCCGAGGTCTCGCGCGCGATCAGGTTGGACGTGTACGCGGCGTTCGTCAGGTACACGTCGATGTCCGAGCCGTTCGACCAGTCCACCTGCAGTCGGTACGTGCCGGCCGTGGTGACGTTCACCGTGAAGTACTCCTCGGAGCCGGTGTCGCCGAGCGTGCCCACGAACGGGACGCCGACCGGGACCACCGGGGCCGTGAACGGATCCGTGTTGTTGCCCCAGGTATCATCCAGGTTGGCCGTGGTGGTGGTGAAGGTTCCGCCCACGCCCAGCTGGTTCGGACCGAGATTGGAGATCGTGTACTTCAGCGCCGTCCCGGCCGCCTTACCGAACGGCACCGCCGCGATGATCTTGGCGCTGTCCTTCTCCAGGAACGTGACCGAGTCCACGGTGCCGGTGATGACCAGCTTGGTGTCCGCATCGAACTTCACGGCGCCCGCTGTGAAGGTCAGGATCTGGCCGCCCCGGCCCGCCGACTGCGCGACGGTACCCGTGAACGGGCCTTCCTTGATCTTCACGGTTGCCGTGGCCGAGCGGGTCGCCCCCAGGCTGGCCTTGAGTACGCCGGTGACGGTCGCGGTGCCCGGCGCCTGGCCGGTGAACTTCCCGGTCGCGTCGATCACCCCGGCCGTGCTCGGCGTCACCGACAGCGTCACGTCCGATACGCTCATGCCGGTCGCCGTCGCCCCGGTCGCCGTCAGGAAGCGGACCGTCACCGACATGTCCGCGCCGCTGCCCACGGCGGTATCGGCCACCAGCGCGATCGAGGCCGGTACCACCCGGACCGTGATCGTGTCGGTCACGCCCTCGCTCTTCACGATCAGGCAGCTCGAGCCCAGCGCGTTGGCGGCCGTGATCACGAACCGCTCCGGCGGCTGGTACTCGGTGCGGGCGGTGTCCTTGACGGCCGTGATCTTGGAGTCGCAGGGCTCCGCCGTCACTGCCGAGAGGGTCGACCCACCATACTTGTTCACGATCACCGCCGCCACCCTGGCGGTGCTGCCGGCGTTGACCACCACCACCGACGGGTTCAGCTGGAAGAACACTGCCTTGTCCCGATCTTCGGAGAGCGGGTCTTCGTTGCACGCGGTCATCGTCACCGCGACCAGCGCCGCCCCGAAGATGGCTCCGACAGCCTTTCGCATTCCTGTCTCTCTTTCTCCTGTGCGCGCCATGCGCTGAGTTGAACTCGCCTAGCTCGCTGGTCTGCCGCCTCAAGCGCGGCACGCTATCAGTTGCCGTCCGCGTCAACCGTCAGGGACGCGGTCCATCGCTCCTGTCCGCAGTCGGGACGGTGATCCCGAGCTGCCTCATATCGTCCAGCACTTCCGGCCCGACCATGCGGTCCCAGTTCGGGACGCCCTGCTGCTGCGGGTCGTTCGTGTAGATCAGCCGGTAGTGCCTCATCCCGGTCTCGTCAGCAAACAGATAGAAGTACCGATTCTGTGTCGTGTAATACCAGAGCTCGTAGGGCTGCCCCCGCACCGGCGCGGGCTTGGCCGTCCGCCCCGGCGGCTCGCCGTGCAGCAGGTAGATCCGGCCCCGGTCCGTCTGCCAGCCCTGCTGCCCGCCGCGTCCCGCCCGCTCGGCGAATCGCACGTTCGCCACCTGCACCCGCTGCAGGAACGCATCGATCGCCGACTCGTTCCCATCGTCCGGCGTGGGACTCTCGTTGCCGAACTGTCGCGCCAGGTACTGGCGCTTCCCGGTCGGAGACAGCGAGCGGTACAGCTCGGTTTCCGCCTCGCTCGCCAGCCAGACCACGATGGGATCGAACAGCTCGCTCAGCTGTGCTTCCGTCAGCGTGGCGAAATACGGCGCGATCGCCGTTTCCGCCGCCCGGGCCAGGATCTCGAAACGGTTCGAGCGTACCACCACCGTGTCGGCCAGCTGCAGCCGCACGTCGAACGTGTACGCCCCCGGCGGCAGTCCGGCCACCGACAGCGAGGCCGCCAACGGCTGCGGCTGGGCCAGCGCCGCGATCTGTTGCAGCGGGAAGCTCGCCAGCTCCTTGCCATCCGCGCGCCGCACGATCCCGGTCGCGGATCCGTTCATCGGCTCGCCCTGCCGCGGGTACAGCTCGATGTAGTAGGCGAGGGTCGGGTCGGCCGGATCGATCGCGATCTCGGACGCAGCCTTCACCCCCACGCTGCCCCGCCGGATGCTCCACTGCCCCGCCGTGGCCGAATCGTCCACCATCCCCACGTCGTGGGCCAGGATGAGATCGGAAGCGAGCGGCGCGCTCCCGCAGGCCCGTACCGGCACGGTGGTCACGCGGCGCGCCGTCGGGCAGGCCTTCGGGACCACCGCCACCGTCACCCCGTACACGGCCCGACGCAGCCCGAACTGGAAGGTCTCCAGCGTCCGGGCGTGCTGCCCACCGATGCGGGGACACTGGTTCTCCCAGCTCTGGTTCACCAGCTCCGCGCCGCTCTGGTCACGTACCACCACGTTGACGCCATAGGCGCACGTGCTGTCCAGCTGGGCCGGATCGATTCCCACCAGACCCTGCACCACCGTGTACTCGGGACTCACGAACGTCCGGTACACGGTGACCCTGGGTCCTTCCGGCTGCTGGGCACTCCCGGTCCTGGCCGCCAGGGCAGCCAGGACCAGCAGTGCCGTGACCCCGCGCTTCACGATGCTCATCCGTCAGCTATCGTCAACGCCAGCCGATACCCACGGAGAACACGTTCTTCGCGCCCAGCACGCCGAAGTTCCGCCAGGCGTAATCGGCCTTCAGGCTGTAGTTCTCGCCCAGATTGAACGCCAGCCCGCCACCCAGCGTGACCCCATCCATGCCTTCGCCATCAACGGTCGTGGCGCCCGCCCAGTCACGCGTCTCCTGGCCGGACAGGTTGTTGTCCGGCTGGTAGGCGTAATTGCCCCGCAGCGCCGCCGAGAACGGCAGGCCCTCGGGCGTGAAGGCGTACTCGCCGCCGAAGCCGTAGCTCGCGCCGACGTTGTAGTACTCGTTGAACTCGGTCAGCAGCGACAGCCGGTTCGCGGCCGACGACAGTACGTCGTAGGCCAGGCCCACCCGGAACACTACCGGGATCGCCGAGGCCTGGGCCTCATACCGCGCGGGCATGGGGTCCTTCGGCTGCGACGGATACGCCGGATCAGACGCTACCGGGAAGTTCGAGAAGTCCAGCCCCGCGCCCGTGTGCTTGAGCGAGCGGCCCAGGTTCTGGGTCACGAACGCCAGCGCGATCGGCCGGCCCGTCAGCTCCGAGTGGTAGTTCGTGCCCACGTCGAGCGCGAACGTGTTGGCGCTGGTCTGGCCCAGCTTGTCGGTGATCAGCTTGAGGGTGGCCCCGGCCGTGAACCGGTCGATGAACGCGTGCGCGAACGACAGCCCGAGCACGGTCTCCGACACGCCGTACATCAGCTCGCTCGTGCCGGTGGGGTCTTCCTCGGTGTAGATCGGCATGTTGCTGAAGCCGAAATTCGCGATGCTCAGGCCGAAGCCGTACTCACCACCCGCCAGGGGCATGGCAATGCCCGCCCACATGTAGTTGGTGTCCGCGAAATACGGCATCATCGTCAGGCCCACCTCCATCCCGTTCATGAGCGGGAGGCCGGCCGGGTTGTAATAGAGCGACTCCACGTCCCGCGTGAGCGCCGCGAACGACGGCCCGATGGCCATGCCGCGCGCGCCCGCGCCCATCAGGAGGAACTCGGCGGACGTGGTACCCGCGCCCGAGTTCTCCTTCTTGATTTCCACAGTGGGCACGTCCTCCTGGGCATACGCCGGCAGTGCCGCACTCAGCGCCAGGAGAGCTACTGCCCCGTGCTTCCAGAATCTCATCGGATCGCCTCCTCGAGAGGTGCTCCCGCGAGGGCCGCCGCGTGGCGGCCCCCACGAGCGAATGCGTTACCGGGCAAAGCCCGAATTGACCACGGTGAACTTGCCCACGTGCTCCTTGCCATCCGGCGTCGAGACGTGGAAGAAATACACGCCGCTCGCCACGAACTGGTTGCTGCGGTTACGCAGGTTCCACTTCGCGATGCTGCCGCCGGCCGGATCATCGTGGTTCACGATGTCCACCAGCACGCCCGTCATCGAGTAGATGCGGATCGTGGCCTTGACCGGCAGGTTCACGAACTGCAGTTCCTTCGTCGCCGGACCCTGGTCGAACAGCGAGTTCGCGTAATACGGATCCGGCACCGTGTGCACCTTGGTCAGGTCGAACTCCTCGGAAACCGAGACCGCCGACTTGCCCGTGAACGTCACCTTCAGGCCCGGTACCATGGGCGGCCGGGGGTAGCTGACGAAGCTGTACCCGCTCGGATCGGCCGTGGCGGCGCCGGTACTGGCTTCCACCTTGCCCGAGTACATGCGCAGGTTCCACTTCGTCCCATCCGCCGGCAGCGCGTTCATCTTGAACAGGAAGATCTGCCCGTTGATGTACATCGCGATGCCGTTGCCGATCGCGGTCATGGCCGCCGGCAGATCGCCCGAGAAGGCGACCGGCTTGATCTGCGGCGCGTCGGTCAGGTACACGACCTTGGCGGGGTCGTGGGTGAAATTGGGGCAGAAGCCGCGCCAGCCGGCGTCCTGCGAGGCCCGGTCGATGTAGATGATGGCGCGGTAGTCCAGCATCCCGTTGCCATCACCGTCGGCATTCAGGAACCCGTAGCTGGCCTGGACCGTCTTCCTGAACGGCAGGTCCACGTTGTGCGTCACGTCCTTGACCGTGACCTTGCCGCCCTGCCACGTCACCTCGAAGTCGGCCGCGCGGGCCACCTCCGAAGAGAAGTAGAAGAACGACTGGATGCAGGTCGACTGCGACATGGTCCCGGTCACCGTCGCGCTCTGCTGCGTGTGGTTGATCGGCGCCCAGATCGAGTCCACCCCGTCCAGGTGCCCGACCCGGATGAACGTGGTCGGATCCGCCACCGTCTCGTTCGCCCCCGAGAACCAGCGCGAGCCGCCCGCGATGCCACCGATACGGCGGTTCTTCTGGCCCTCCTTGCTGCTCAGGTAGATGGCTTCCGGGAGCGTCGCG
>VEPF01000259.1:5989-6488 GCA_012027055.1 Gemmatimonadota bacterium
CCCGCGGTCGGCGGGATGCCGAACTGCGCAGCCGCCGCCGGATCGTAGGGTACCTGCCCGCTGCCGAGCAGGAAGCTGGTCGAGTTGACCCCGTCGCCGGTCACCCAGATCGGGCTGTAGCCGTACGCCACCGCCTTGGGCGACTTGGTCCCCTGCGTCCAGGTGGTGTGGTAGATCCAGCAGGTGCCCTGCCAGCTCGAGCCGTTGTAGCAGTCGCCATTGCCCTCGCCGCTCGCGATCACGCTGTCGACCGTGGCCGTCACCGTGAAGTCGCCGTAGAGCCGCGAGACGAACGGCATGACCGCGCCCGAAATGGTGTTGGTCGGCGGCATCTTGCCCGAGAACGTGCCGTTGTTGGCATCGATCGTGGGCAGCGCCGCGTTCGGGTTCAGCGTCGTGGTCCCGCCGACGAGCGCGATCGTCAGATCCGGCTGGCCGGCCAGCGTCATGTTGGACCCGTCCTAGCGCGGCAGCACCGACATCGAGGGGGCCGCGCACT
>VEPF01000252.1:0-5698 GCA_012027055.1 Gemmatimonadota bacterium
ATACCGGCAGCCGCGCTGGCCGCGGCCGGTGGCACGGTCTGAAACCACGGACAACCATGGCAAACGTCACCGGCCGCAGCCTGATCGTGGACGACGAGTACTCGGTGCGCGACTCGCTCGAGCACTGGTTCCGCAAGGACGGCCACAAGGTGCAGGTCGCGGCCAATGCCGGGGAGGCGCTCGCCCTGCTCGAAGCCGGTCGCTTCGACGTCGCCGTCGTGGACATCAAGCTGCCCGGCATGGACGGCGTGCAGCTGCAGGAGCGCATGCCCGACATCGACGCCGACATGGCCGTGATCATGATCACCGCCTTCGGCTCCGTCGACACCGCGGTCCGCACCCTCAAGCACGGCGCCTTCGACTACGTCCTGAAACCCGTGGACCCCGACGAGCTCAGCCACCTGGTGCGGCGTGCCCTCGAGCACCGGCGGCTCAGCGAGGAGAACACCCAGCTGCGCGGCACCATCGACGAGTTCGTGGGCGGCGCCGCCATCATCGGCGAGAGCCCCGCCATGCGGCGGGTACTGGAGCTGGCCGAGCACGTGGCCCGCACCGACGCGACGGTGCTGATCCGCGGCGAGAGCGGCACCGGCAAGGAGCTCATCGCGCGCGCCATCCACGCCAACAGCTCGCGCCGCTACGCCCCCATCATCGCCGTCAACTGCGGAGGCCTGCCCGAGACGCTCCTGGAGAGCGAGTTGTTCGGGCACGAGAAAGGCGCCTTCACCGGCGCCCAGTACCGCCGCAAGGGCCGCATCGAGATGGCCGATGGCGGCACGCTGTTCCTCGACGAGGTCGGCTCCATCAGCATCAAGACCCAGGTGGACCTGCTGCGGGTGCTGGAGAGCCGCGAGATCACCCGCATCGGCGGGAACCAGCCCATCCAGGTCGATTTCCGGGTCATCTGCGCCACCAACGAGGACATCGAGCTGGCCGTCCGCGAGGGTCGCTTCCGCGAGGACTTCTACTACCGCATCGACGTCTTCACCATCGAGGTGCCGCCGCTCCGCGAGCGCCGCTCCGACATCCCCATGCTCGCCCGGCACCTGCTCGAGCGCTTCGCCCGGCACATGGACACGCGCGCGAAGGACTTCAGCCCCGCAGCCATGGCCCTGCTCGAGAGCTACGACTGGCCGGGCAACGTTCGCGAGCTCTCCAATGCCGTCGAGCGCGCCCTGGTCATCGGTCGCGGCCCCCAGATCCTCCCCGAGGACCTGCCGCTCCGCAACCGCATGCGCGACGCGATCGATGCCCCGGACTCCCTGGCCGAGCTGGAAAAGCGCCACATCGCGGCGATCCTGGCCCGCACCGACTGGAACATCACCCGCACCGCCGAGCTGCTCGGCGTGGACCGCGCGACCGTCTACAACAAGATCAGGAAATACGAACTGGCGCCGTAGATACCGCTGACATACACCCCCGGAATCGTGGGCTCTCTCCCATAAACAATTACTCAACATAGACTTACGTGATCGACCACCGGATCCTGCCCGATCCGGTGGGGCCCTGCCTGTATACGTCTGCTATACACATGCCCCTTTTCAGACCGTTCGGGGCGGTTTGCCTTCACGTCCGTAACTGCTTCTCCAGTAATGATTTGGGCCGATATCGCCAGGCCGCGTCCGGAACGGCACGACCGTTGCCTTATCCAGCCGGCACGAACGCCAGCAGCCGGACGGCGATCTATCCAACGGGCAGAGGAGGAACCGGTGAAGGTCAAGGACGAGGCAGGCTTCGTAGCGCTCGTGGCCGACCCGCAGCTGCCGCCGGCGGTGGCGGCGCGGATGGCGGCGCCGCGGACCGCGCGCCTGCGCTCGTATCCGAGCGTGGAGGAGCTGGTGCAGGAGCAGTCGCTGGGCGGGCTCCGGGTGCTGGTGATCTGGACGCCGGGCGTGCCGAAGGGGCGGCTGCTGCCGTTGCTGGCGCGCCTGAACCTGGAGCAGCCGTGGGTGCAGAAGATCGCGATGCTGGAGGTACCGCCGCCGCTGGTGGTGGCGGAGTACCTGACCTATTGCGGCGTGGAAGTGATCTGGACGGGGTCGGTGGAAGAGCGGGTGGAGCAGCTGAACGTTCTCATGAACCGGAGCGATGAGCGGACGCAGTGGCTGGGCGACTGAGCGCCCGCTGCCGCACGCTTGACAGGAGGAACCCATGATAATGGCACCGAAGCAGCGCGTGATGTTCGTGGACGATGAAGAGGGTGTACGGCAGAGCTGGGACCGGCTGCTGACCGAGCGGGGTTTCTCGGTGAGCACGGCCGCGGACGGCGCGCGGGCGCAGGCGCGGCTGGCGGAAGAGCCGGCGGACGTGGTCGTGGCCGATTTGCGGATGCCGCGCGTGGACGGGCTGGAGCTGCTGGAGTGGCTGCGCAAGGAGCAGCCGCAGACGCGCTTCATCCTGGTGACGGGGTACGGCAGCGACGCGGTGGAGCAGAAGGCGCGCGAACTGGGGGCGTACGGTTATCTTAACAAGCCCGTTAATCCGGATACGCTGACCTCGGTGATCTCGCTGGCGCTGCAGGTGGACCTGCGCACCGGCGGAGTGACGGTCACCCCGCTGCCGTCCCCGGCAGCGGCGGTGGTGCCGAGCGCGGCGCCCGCGGCGGTCGCGGTGCCGGCGGCCGAGGTGCCGGTGGCCGCCCCGGTGGTGCGGAAGAGCCGGCTGCGGCACATGCTGCAAGTGGCGGGCGGGCTGGTGATGGCTCCGATCATGGGGCTTGCCTTCGTGCTGTTCCTGCCGTTGATCGGGTTTGGCGGCCTGTTCTGGGCAGTGGGCCAGTCGCTCTGGAAGCACGTGAAGGCGTAGCGCGCGCGGTGAGGCTGATGATGGCTGGGAAGCAGCGAGGGGGTCGCGGCCGGCTGCCCGTGACCATGCTGGTCATGCTGGCAGTCTGGGCGGCGGCCCCCCTCGCTGCGCAACAGGGTGATCGCGTCCGCCAGGTGTGTGCCGAGTGCCACCCGGCGGTGAGTACGGCGCAGTTCGATCACGTGCATGCGCCCGGCCTGAACTGCCTCAGCTGCCACCCGGCGCACGGGCGGGAGGCACCGGGGGACGCGGCCTGCAGCCGGTGCCATGAGGCCGTCGTCCCCTCGCACCGCGGCGTGACCGAGCGAGCCCCGACCTGTCGCTCCTGCCACCGCGTCCACGAACCGCCCGCGGGGCGACCGGGCGAGCAGACATCATCCCGCTGCCGCACCTGCCACGAGGCCCCGCACGCCCTGCACACCCGGGCCGTGCGCGGGCCCGTTTGCACGGACTGCCACACCGCCCACGCCGCGCAGCCGCTGCGGGCCGACAGTCCGCAGGTGACGGCCCGCTGCAGCTCCTGTCACGAAGGCGCGCACCCCTCGCATCCTGCGGTTGCGGGGCGGGCGCCGGTCTGCGCCATCTGTCACTCGCTGGCCCCGGATACCGCGACGGTCGCGCCGGCACGGCTCGCGGCCAGCTGTCAGCGCTGCCACGAGGGCAAGTCCGGCACGCACGCGCAGGCGTCGGTCAAGGCCGGCAGCGTGGCCGGGCGGCACCCGCCAGTGTGTGGCGAGTGTCACTCGTTCGCGAAGGATCCGCCGGTGGCCGGTGCGGCCGCGACCATTTCGCGGCGCTGCGGCGACTGCCACGAGGCCGAGCTTCAACAGTACCTGAAGGGCGGACATGCCCGTGGCATCGCGGAGGCCGGCAGCGAGCTGCCGACCTGCGTCAACTGCCACTCCGAGCACGCCGGCGGGGAGACCCGGCTTTCGGCCACGGCCCAGTGCGTCAAGTGTCACTCCAGCGCGCGCCTCGCCAGGAAGTACAACCTGCCGGAGAACGTGGGCGCGTCCTATGTCGATGACTTCCACGGTGCCACGGTGGCCCTGCTCGGGCCCAACCCCAGCAAGCAGGAAGCGCTGCAGGTGCTGGTGTGCGCCGACTGCCACGGGGCGCACGAGGTGGGCTGGGACCGGGCCACCAACATCGGCGCGGTCTGCCTGCGCTGCCACGAGCGCGGCGATGCCCGCCTGGCGGGCGCCTGGCTGGGCCATGCCCGGGTCACTCTGGGCACGCAGCCGCTGATCTGGCTGGTCCGGCTCTTCTATTTCTTCACCATACCCTTCGTGCTGCTCGGGCTCGCGCTGAACATCGTCTTCCACTTCCGCAGCCAGCATCGCCACGGCCACACCCGGCGCTACCGCGAAGGCCTGCGCCGCCTGCGGGCCCGGCTGGCCGGCCAGAAGTTGCCCAGGCCTCCGGTGGTGACGCGCTTCAACGTCGGCGAGCGGATCGAGCACTTCGCCTCGATGAGCACGTTCATCCTGCTGCTGCTCACCGGGCTGCCGCAGACCCGGCCGGACCTGGGCATCGCCAATGCGATCATCGGCTTCTTCGGCGGCATCGCCAGCACGCGCCTGATCCACCGCGTAGTGGGCGTCACCTTCGTGGCCCTGCTCGTCACCCACGTGACCAGGGCGGTGCTCAACGCCATCAACAAGCGCCGCATGCCGGTCATGGTGCCGGACCGGCAGGACTTCGAGGACACGCTCGCGACCCTGCGCCACTTCCTGCAGGGCACGCCCAAGCCCCGGACCGGGAAGTTCGACTTCTCCGAGAAATTCGAGTACTGGGGGCTGTTCCTGGGCGGCACGCTCATGAGCGTGACCGGCGCGATCCTGCTCTTCCCGGAGCTGGTGACCCGGGTGCTGCCCGGTCAGCTGGTGGCCATGTTCCGCGTCATGCACGGCCTCGAAGCCACCTTCGCCGTGCTGGTGGTGGTGCTCTGGCACAGCTACGGCGTGATCCTGCGGCCCGAGATCTTCCCCCTCGATACCTCCATCTTCACTGGCAGGATCACCGTGGAGCGACTGAAGGAAGAACACGAGCGGGAGTACGAGCGGCTCTTTCCGGAAGCGGCCCGGGAAGAAGCGGATGCGGAGTTGAAGGAGAAGCGCCATGAGCAATGAGGTCCTGACCCGGGCGCTCGGTGCGGGCCGCCGTCGGCGGTACCGCCGGGGCGCGGCCGCGCTCCTGCTGGCAGGCACCGCCCTGCTGGTCACGAACACCGGCGCGCACGCCCAGCGGCGCAGCGACAACCGGTTCTCGCACGAGCCCCATCGCAATGTCACCTGCGTGGCCTGCCACGCCTCCAACGGCGCCGGATTGGGGCCGGCACGGGTCACGGAACAGCAGTGCCAGACCTGCCACCACACCGGGACGGTGGGCGCGGCCTGCACCCGCTGCCACCAGGCCTCCGAGCTGACCAGGCCGCTCCCCACGGTGCAGCATTTCCGGCTCTCGACTTCGACGGAACCGGTCGCCCGCACGCTGCTGCTCAGTCACCAGCAGCACGGCGGCGTCCAGTGCCGCGCCTGCCACGACCAGCCGCCGCGCCCGGGCGCCAAAGCGCTGCCCTGCGGGAGCTGCCACGAGCAGCACCATCGGCCGGACGCCGACTGCCAGGCCTGCCACAAGTCCAGTCCCGGTAACGCCCATGGCAACGCCTCGCACCTCGGGTGCGGTGGCTCGGCCTGCCACCTGTCCACGCCCGTGCCGGCCGGTACCCGAACCAGGCAGATGTGCCTGGCGTGCCACGCCGACCGCGCCGCGCACTTCCCGACCGGCAACTGCATCGAGTGCCACGCGCTACCGGGCGCACCGAAGGATCCCGGCAAGCACTGATCAAGCCGGGTCCAGGCCCGGCGCATGCGCGAGGGGGCCGCGGGGG
>VEPF01000252.1:5774-6482 GCA_012027055.1 Gemmatimonadota bacterium
CGCCCCCCCCCCCCCCCCCCCCCCCCCCCGCGCGATCTCCGCCCGACTCAGGCGCTGAGCGCCTCGCCCTTCCCGTACATCTGCTCCGCCACCGCGCACTCCTTGCCCAGCACATCACGCAGCACGCACCCGGTCCGGAAGTGCATCCCGCACCGCAGGCACCGGTCTCTGCCGGGACCATCCAGCGCGAGCAGCAGTACCGAGAAGCCATCCAGCAGCCGCGCCGCGCCCTCCAGCTCATCCTCGGACACCCGGCCGAGCAACGCCTCCAGCTCCCGGTTCCGGACCTCAGTGAAGTCCGCCAGCAGCTCCCGGCTGCGCGCCGTCAACGCCAGGTCGACCGCCCGCCGGTCCGCGCGCGAAGTGGTGCGCGCCACCAGGCCGCGCTGCACCAGCCGCTCGATGGCCCGGCTCGCGGCCGCATTCGTCACCCCCAGCACTCCCGCCACATCGCTCACCTTGAGCCGGCCCTGCGGCCGCTCGATCAGCAGCAGCAGCTTCAGCTGCGAGAGCGCCAGCTGGCCATCGCTCACCTCCGCCAGCGTCCCCTCCAGGAACCGGTTCACCGCCGTACTGAATACGTGCGACGCGCCCATCAGGTGCTGTATGAGCGCCGCCTTGCCCTCTCGCTCCATGGTGTTTCCCCTGGTTCCCCAATCGCGGGGTGCGTCGCCGCGAGCCGCAACATTGTCTCCCTGATTTTATTGT
>VEPF01000130.1 GCA_012027055.1 Gemmatimonadota bacterium
ACGAGTTCCGCACCATTGGCCGGGCCACGCAGGGCGTGCGCCCGGGGCAGCTGGACGAGCAGGACACCATCGTCGACGTGGCCCGGGTGGTGCCCGAGGAAGCCGAGCCGGAGCAACCCGTGACTGGCAGCGGCGAAGGCGTGGCGGACGAGGAGCTCGAGGGCGAGACGATCGCGGAGGCTGCCGACGAGCCACTGGATTTCGATGAACCAGCGGCCGATGACGACGAGTTGGAGCCGGAGGATGGCGATGAGCGAGCTGGTACGTGCCGCCGACATCGAGCGGGCCGCGGCCGCGCTCGCGGGCGTGGCCCTGCACACGCCGCTGCTGCCCGCGCCCTGGCTGAGCGCGCGCCTGGGCGGGGAGGTGCGGCTCAAGTGCGAGAACCTGCAGCGGGCGGGCGCGTTCAAGATCCGCGGCGCGTACACCGCCATCGCGCGGCTCACGCCCGCAGAGCGGGCGCGGGGGGTGATCGCGTATTCCTCCGGTAACCACGCGCAGGGCGTGGCGCTCGCGGCGAGGCTGTTCCACATCCAGGCGGTGGTGGTGATGCCCCCCACGGCGCCGGAAGTGAAGCGCGCGGGCGCCGAGCGCCTGGGGGCGGAGCTCGTGCTCGCGGGCACCACGTCGCAGGAGCGGCAGGTGCGCGCGGAAGCCATCGCGGCCGAGCGTGGGCGCACCATCATCCCGGCGTTCGACGACCTGAACATCATCACCGGGCAGGGCACGGTCGGGAAGGAGATCCTCGAGGACTGGCCGGACGTGGACACGGTGCTGGTGCAGATCGGGGGCGGCGGCCTGATCGCCGGCACGGCCGCCTACCTCAAGCAGCGCAAGCCGGACTGTCGCGTGATCGGGGTGGAGCCGGAGACCGCGGACGCCATGAAGCGGTCGATCGATGCGGGCGAGCCCGTCACCATCCCGTTCCGGGGGACCATCGCCGACGGCCTCATGCCCGTGCGCCCGGGGGCCCACAACTTCGCGCACGTCCGGGCCTACGTCGATGACATCGTGCGGGTCAGTGACGAAGCGATCGCCGATGCCACCGGCCAGCTGCTCCGCACCAGCAAGCTGATCGTCGAGTTCTCGGGCGCGGCCACGGTGGCGGCCCTCCTCGCAGGCCACGTCGCGGTCACCGGCCGGCGCGTGGCGGCCGTGCTCTCCGGCGGCAACCTGGACCCGGTGCGCGCCCTGGAACTGCTCAAGCCGCCGGCCGGAGCGGCGTGATGCGGGGGGTGGCACCGGTCGCGGATCGGCCCATCGTCGCCCTGACCACCGGCATGCTGCCGGCCCTCGGAGCCAGGCAGCAGCCGGCCGCGTTCATCTACGCCAACTACATCGCGGCCCTGGAACGGACCGGCCTCGCGCCCGTGCTGCTCACTCCCGGGCATTCGCCCGCCAGCGCGCGCGCGCTGCTGGCCGGCTGTACCGGCTTGGTGCTCTCGGGCGGCGACGACATCCTGCCCGCCCGCTTCGGCGCGCCGCCCCATCCCCGCCTGGGGGCCACCGACGCCGCGCGCGACGCGCTCGAGTGGGCGGCGCTCGAGTTCGCCCTGGAACGCGCGCTCCCGGTGCTCGGGATCTGCCGCGGCATCCAGGTGCTCAACGTCTACTTCGGCGGCACGCTCTACCAGGACATCCCCAGCGAGCTCCCGGACGCGCTCACGCACGATCCCCCGGCCGGCCTCAGCCGCCGGCTGCATCACGTGGCGATAAAGCCGGGCACCAGGCTGCACGGGATCGTGAAGAGCGACCGGATCTTCACCAATTCGTCGCACCACCAGGCGGTGCGGGACGTCGCCCCCGGACTCGCCGTCACGGCCCGCACGGCGGATGGCGTCATCGAGGCCGTGGAGGCCGCGGACGGTGCCTGGATCCTGGGCGTGCAGTGGCACCCGGAACGGCACCCCCAGGCCGCGCCGCCCGGCGACCCGGACCTGCGCCTGTTCGCGGCCTTCCGCGTGGCTGCGGCCGCCCGCGCCGCCGCACACCCGGCGGCCGGCGAGCCGTCCGCGCGGTCTCCCGCCCGCCGAGTGCACCGGCCGTGACCCGCCTGGTGCTCTTCGACATCGACGGCACGCTGCTCTCCGCGCGCGGTGTCCCGCGCATCGCGTTCGGGGGCGCGCTCGAAGAGGTGTTCGGCACCGCCGGCCCCATCGAGGGTCATCAGTTCGATGGCAAGACGGACCCGCAGATCGCCCGCGAGCTGCTGCGCCTCGCCGGGCGCACCGATGCCGAAATCGACCGCGGCCTGCCTTCGCTCTGGGAGTGCTACCTGGGCCGCCTGGAGCGGACGCTGCCCGGGCGCGACGTGCTGGTCTATCCGGGTGTCCGGGAGCTGCTCGACGAGCTCGAGGCGCGCCGCGAGCTGGTGGTGCTCGGCCTGCTCACCGGCAACATCGAGCCGGGCGCCCGCCTCAAACTCCGGCACGCCGGCATCAACAACCACTTCCAGGTGGGTGCCTACGGCTCCGACCACGAGCGCCGGGACCGGCTGCCCGCGGTGGCCGTTCACCGCGCCCGCCAGCTCACCGGCGTCCATTTCCGCGCCAGCGACGTGGTGATCGTCGGGGACACGCCCGCGGACATGAGCTGCGGCCGGTCGCTCGCAGTGCGCGCCCTGGGGGTGCTCACCGGCCGCTACGACCGCGCGGCGCTCGAGGCGGCCGGCGCCTTCCGGGTGTTTCCGGACCTCTCGGCCACGGCCGAGGTACTAAGCGCGATCCTGTCGTGAGTGGACCGGCTTTCGAGCCTCCGGCGGGCAGGCTAGAATTACGCACCCAGGACGGCAATTAACAGAGGATAGGAACGTGGCGGGTAAACGCGGCGGCAATCTCAACTGGTTCTATCTGCTGCTCACGGTGGTGGTGCTGACCGGAGTCGGCCTGATGGTGTACGGGCAGGTCGGCCGGGGGAAGACCAGGGCGGGCAAGGCGAGCATGGCACCGGTCAATCTGGCGGCCATGGCCGAGCCCGACCTGATCAAGGCGGCCAGGGGCGTTAACCGCGGCGCGGAGAGCGCACGGGTGGAGGTGATGGTCTTCAGCGACTATCAGTGCCCGGCGTGCGCCTATTTTGCCACGAACATCGAGCCGCAGATCGTGAAGGAGTTCGTGGAGACCGGGAAGATCCGCCTCATCGCGCAGGATTTCCCGCTCGGCGGCTCGCACATCTACGGCTTCCTGGCGGCGCGGGCGGCGCGCTGTGCCGAAGACCAGGGCAAGTTCTGGGAGTACCACCACCAGCTGCTGGCGCTGCAGAACGCGTGGGCGTACAGCCGGGTGCCGCCGGTGGAGACTTTCCAGAGCTACGCCGTGGACCTCGGGCTGGATGCGGCGAAGTTCAACGGCTGCCTGAACAGCGATGCGCACGCCGACCTGGTCACGGCCAACTACCAGCTCGGACAGCAGGCGGGCGTGACCGGTACGCCCACCGTGTTCATCGATGGGCGCCAGTCGCTCGGGCCCAACGACTGGGACGTGCTGAAAGCCGAGATCGAGCGCGCGCTGGGGCTGTGACGTGACCGCGGCACCGGCCGACCACGCGCCGGGCCCGCCGGCCAACCGCATGGGCATCGCGCTGCTGGCGCTGATCGGGCTCATGATTGCCGGCTACATGGCGGCGTACATGCTGGGGCTTCTGGGCGCGATCATCTGCGGGACCGGCGGGTGCGAGACCGTGCAGCAGTCGCCCTGGGCGGTGTTCCTGGGGATCCCGGTCCCGTTCCTCGGAGTCGTCGGCTACGGCGTCATGCTGGGGACCGCGCTGCTCGGACTGCAGCCGCGGTTCCTGGCCGACCGGCGCATCGCGGCCGTGCTGCTCGCGGGCGCCGTGGCCGGCTTTGGCTTTTCCGCCTACCTCACCTGGCTGGAGGCGGCGGTGATCCACGCGTGGTGCCGCTGGTGCCTGGCATCGGCGGGCATCGCTACGCTGCTGCTGGGCTGCGCGATTCCCGAAGTGAAGAAGCTGAGGCGATCCTGATGAGCGACGAACGCATACCCGTGCGGCTGTTGTTCGCCGACGGCGGTTCCTTCCACGAGCTGGTCGTGCAGCTGCCCGCGGCCGCCGTGGCCCGCCATGAGCGCCTGATCGATGCCCTGCGCGAGGATCCGGAGATCAACGGCCGGCTGTTCGTGCACCCGCGCCGCCTGGTGGCCGCGTTCCGCGAGCAGGCCGACTGAACACGGGACGGGCCGCGCGCCCCGAGGGTGCACGGCCCGTCGCCTCGCCTGCCCGACCACCGCCTGCAGGGCGGCCCATCCGTCCGCTCGCCAGCCCGCCGCCGCCCCGCGGCGGCCGCGCTACTTCACCAGCTTCGCGTCCAGCAGCCGCTGCCACTCGCCGAAGTCCTTCACTCCGACCATGGGCGTGCCGTTGTTGATCACGAAGCCGGGCGTGCCGTTGATGCGGCCCGCGGCCCACATCACGTCCTGCAGGATCAGGCTCGCGGTGCGGTCACCCGCCACGCAGGCATCGAACGCGGCCGGCGTCGCGCCCGCTTCCTGAGCGTAGCGGCGGAACGCCGCGGCCGGATCGGGCAGGTTCACCCACTCGGCCTGGTCGCGGAACAGGCGGTCGTGCATCGCCCAGAAACTGCCGCCGCTCCCGCCCGTGCAGAGCGCCGCTTCCGCGGCCCCCCAGGCATGGGCGTTGTTCGGCAGCGGCAGGTTGACGAAGACCCACAGCACCTACCCGGTCTTCACGTAGGCGCTGTCGATGCGCGGGTAGACCTCGCGGGCGAACTGGCCGCAGAAGGGGCACTGGAAATCCGAGACCTCCATGACCGTCACGGTCGCGCCCTTCTCGCCTTTCGCCCGGCTCATCCCGGCCCGCTCCAGCACTGTCCCGCTCCGTTCCTGGGCCACGCCCGCGCCGGTCGCGAGCAGGAACCAACCCGCCACGACCAGCAGCGGACGCACGATCTTCTTCTGCATCACTCTCGCTCCAGGTAGTTCGGGATCGGGCCGGCTACACCGCGCGCCCGGCCATGCCCAGCACCCGCTCCAGCGTCCAGTCCCGCACGTCCGGCGGCGGGAACTCGCCGGCCGCGCCGGCGGCCAGCAGGCGGTCCGCCTCCGCCCGGGCGGCCGCGGCCGTGCTGCGGTCCAGCCAGCCGTTGCCGACCGCGAGCGTGAACTCCGCCTCGTCGAGCAGGACGAGCCGGCCGTCGCTCCCCAGCCACACGTCCAGGAACAGGTCCGTGGTCTCCCATTCCAGTGCGGTGTGGAAGACCACGGGCGTCAGGATGTTGGCATAGTAGCCGGTGAAGCGGCCGGCCGCATCGTGGAACACGCCCACGTCGTGCATGCGGCCCGGGTACGTGAACCAGATCACGGGCGAGCCCGGCTCCAGGATCACCCGTCCGTCCACGCGCAGCGTGCGCGCGAGCGGCGTGTCCGGCATGAACGTGATGATCCGCTGCACGTTCCGGTGCACCACCCGCTGCTCGAACAGGTCGGTGCGGCTCGGCGGCCGGCGATACTGGATGCGCGCGATCGGCTCAGCCATGAAAACCCCGGCCGGCCGCGGCCAGTTCCCGCAGCCGCGGTGCGGGCTCGAAGCGCGGCCCGTGCTCGTCACGGAGCCGCTCCAGGCGCGCGACCACTGCCACCGCGCCCAGGGCGTCCGCATACCTCAAGAGCCCGCCGCGGAAGGGCGGGAACCCGGTGCCCGTGATCATGGCGACGTCCACGTCCTCCGGTCGCGCGACGATCCCATCGCTCAGCACCCTCGCCGCCTCGTTCACCATCGCCAGCACGGACCGGTCCCGGATCGCAGCCGGCGGCAGTTCCCGGCGGCGAGCCGGGATGGTGTCGCCCAGCGCCGCGTAGACGGCGGTGTTGGCGTCGCCCTGCTTCTCACCGTGGTACCGGTAGAAGCCCGCCCCGCGCTTCCGGCCGAGCAGCGGGGAGCCATCCAGGGCGAGCAGCGGCGGGGGCGGCGCGAGGCGCTCGCCCAGCGCGGCGGCCATGACGCGGCCCGCGTGCCGCGCCACGTCCAGCCCGATCTCGTCCAGCAGCCGCAGCGGGCCCATGGGCATGCCGAAGTCGAGCAGCGCCGCATCGATCCGCTCGATGCTCCCGCCATCCGCCAGCAGCCACCCGGCCTCGTTCAGGTAGGGTGCCAGGATCCGGTTCACCAGGAACCCCGGCCCGTCCCGTACGATCACCGGCGTCTTGCCCAGGGCGCGCGCCAGCGCGACCACCGTGGCCACGGTCTCCGCCGACGTCCGCTCGCCCCGGATCACCTCCACCAGCGGCATCCGATGCACCGGATTGAAGAAGTGCATGCCGCAGAAGCGTTCGGGCCGCGCCAGCACGCTGCCCAGCTCGGTGATCGAAAGCGACGATGTGTTGCTGGTGAGCGTGCACTCCGCGCCCACCACCACCTCCATTTCGCGCAGCACCTGCTGCTTCACGTCCATGCGCTCGAGCACTGCCTCGATCACCAGGTCGATCCCGCCGAAGCCGGTG